>NZ_RRYX01000246.1:0-864 GCF_014861375.1 Psychrobacter sp. FME5
TTCTTTGGGTTATTATAACCTCTTAGAAGCTGTCCAATTTTATTATGCCACTACAGTGTGGGTATCAGGGGATTCTGTTGATGAGCTTGGTACGTGGTGGTTGATCAGTGGTTTAGACGAGGGCGAACGAATTCCACTACACTACAGCTATGCCCAATCGTCGGTACAGTCAGGTCAAGATAGCGTCAATGCGCTACAAATGAATTCACAGCAGTTGGGCAGTTATGAGGTAATCGTACGAGCGGATGGCTTAGCGGCGGATACCATTTATGAAGGCCAAGCAGTAGATGAGTCGCCGCTTGTGACAGAGGATACAACTGTACTACTCGCTGCCCCGTCTCGCGTGAATAGCGATGATGCCGCCGCTCGTCTTGCACAGCAATGGGTGTCTGCAAATCACTGTCAACGCGAAACCTATCAAGCAACGGGAGCCCTGCGTGGTCTTAGTGTCGGTAGCCCCGTGAGTATCAATAACCTGCCTTCCATTGGCAGCTTATCGACTCACTGTATGGCAGTAACCTTTATCGGTATCGAGCCTGATAACGATAGTGTGTCGTATCATCATCAAGTATTTATCAAAGAGTGGTTACAGCGCACTGCTCAGCATATGCAGCGCCAGACCACAAACGCCATTCATCTGTCTGTACCTGATCATGGCTTTGATATGGCTCGTGACACTGGGGTTTGGGTATCAGCGACGTTGCTTGACGCTACTATCCCCTACACCCCTTATCCCAGTTCTTTGTCCTTTGTCAGTACTACCTATCATGGTCTCGCCCAGGCGCGTACTGGTGACACCAGTTTATCAGTGTAGTGGTCAACTAATTTAGGACACCTGATAAGAGGTTTTGATTAAAGTAACGT
>NZ_RRYX01000247.1:0-861 GCF_014861375.1 Psychrobacter sp. FME5
CGAAATTCACCTCCACCCTAGCGTCGGGTGGAGTCCTCTTTCGTTAGATTGATAGTTTATTGATTGTACCAAACCAGCCGTTTTTCAATACCGCCTAACGACACAGGGTTATTTTTAACCACTGGCTATCAATAACCTTGATTAAAATATATTGAATTGCAATATAGTGGGTTGTAACAACAAACCGTTTTATGACGTCACGGTCGCTTGTACCTGAATTGATTTGTTAGTCAAATCTTGCTGCATAGATAGCTGGGTGAACTGCCAACCTTGCTGTTCAAGCTTACCAAGCGCGGCACTGACCACGGCTTGACTGGCATTATTAAAGCTTAGCTGTACCGCATCGCCAGTCGCAACGACTTGAGCGTCGGCAATACCTGAGTTATTTAATAACGCGCTGATTCTACTAGCGGGTGGCTTTGCAGCCTCACCATCCACTGTATTCACCGCATTACTATCAAGGTTGCCAGCTTGGGCACGTAACCAGAAATAATCGGCTACTTGTTCTTGATAGTTGCGTTTACTGTCGTTTGCCGAGTGATGAATACGATAGCCACCGTAACCGCCAATAAATAACAGTAAAAATAGAGACAATACAGCCAGTGCCAACTGATCACGCGGTGGCAGTGTTTTCCAGCGCGACGACAGAAGGTTTTGGAGATTATTCATGCGCACTGTCAGCACATTTACTCCAACATGGGTGCTAGCTTCAGGATTGAGTGCATTACGTTTGGTACGGCGCTGTAATCGTTTCATGTTCTAACCTTTTTGAGCTTTATTACCACAACTGAAATAGCCAATAACACTATAGTTAAAATACTTTAAAAACGCTACGATACTGCGGGTATAGTTTTTTTGCAG
>NZ_RRYX01000248.1:0-843 GCF_014861375.1 Psychrobacter sp. FME5
CTAGGGCGTGTCATCAATTAGCAGAGATATTTTAAAATAAGCTATACTAATTCTATATATAGCAAACTGAGCTCAACTATTATGACAAGACGACATGCCCTACGTGATGACCAATGGGAGCGTATTAAAGACCTTCTGCCAGGCAAATCAAGTGACGTTGGTGTTACCGCAAAAGACAACCGCTTATTCGTAGAAGCTGTTCTATACCGCTATAAGACCGGCATTCCTTGGCGTGACCTCCCTGAACGCTTTGGCGACTTCAGAGTGATTCATACTCGCTTTAGTCGCTGGTCAAAAAAAGGCGTATGGGAGCAGGTTTTTAATCAGCTGTCCGAACAATCAGACGATGAATATGCCATGCTAGATGCCACGATTGTTAAAGCCCATCAGCATAGCGCTGGAAAAAAAGGGATCAAGCCATTGGACGCAGCAAAGGTGGACTGACCACTAAAATACATACTCGTACAGATGCATTAGGCAATCCTACTGGCTTTTATCTGACGGGTGGCGCAGCTCATGACCTGTGTGGCTCAGATGAACTGCTTGATGTCAGTATTAGCCAAACTTGGCTTGCCGATAGAGCTTACGATGCTGATGCCCGTGTTATTGAACCGATTAAAGCAGTACAAGGCCATGCAGTCATACCTTCAAAGTGTCATCGGCTGCAGCCAAGAGACTTGGACGAAGAGCTCTATAAAGCAAGGCATCTAATTGAAAACTTCTTTGCCAAGATCAAGCAGTACCGTGCGATTGCCACTCGTTATGATAAGTTAGCCAGTCATTTCCTCAGTGCGATTCATCTGGTCTCTTGCGTGGTTTGGCTTAATTGATGACACGCCCTAG
>NZ_RRYX01000249.1:0-832 GCF_014861375.1 Psychrobacter sp. FME5
AATTATTTTATGATATTTGTCCTGGCCATAACAGTTTTATTTTGAACTGACTATACTCAGATACCGTCATGGAAACTGAGTTTATTACAGATGCCATCGCCAATAATCAGCTGTATGCACCGATCGAAACTGAGAGTAAGAATCCAGGACAAGTCGTCGCGCCTTTATCGATTTTGGATACCGCTGCCAGCTTGCTAAACGTCGGTATGGGCGATCAGGTTCGATTTAATATTCAAGGGATTGAAATCGTCGGTCAGATTACCAGTATTCGCTCGCGTTATGAGCAAGGTCCAAGCCCTTATTTTTACTTCTTATTTGAGCCCTCTGTTCTCTCTGCTGCACCGCAAATCCAATTTGCCACTGCTCATGTAGCCGCCGATGATATTCCAGACTTGCAAGGACAACTGGTCAGAACGTTTCCTGCTGTGACGACTATTGATGGGACGGCTATCGCGCAGCAAGTCCAAGAGTTGGTGGCACAAATGAGCCGCTTGGTTTATGTCTTTACCCTACTGGCTCTATTGACTGGCGTCATGGTATTGATTAGCTCGTTACTGTCCACCTCGCAAGATCGTATGCAAGAAAGCGCTTCGTTTAGGCTGTTAGGGATGCAAAAACGCGATTTATATATGCTTAATGTACTAGAGCTTGGTCTGCTTGGACTGAGTGCCGCGGCATTTGCCGTCATTATCGCCAGCGTTGGCGCATGGGCGGCAATCACCCAATGGTTTAATCTACGCTTTAGTGTGCCGTGGACAAGCTTAACTATTGGCGGTGTATAGTCACTGCACTACAAAAGAGTTATAATTTGGATGAATATCATAAAACAATT
>NZ_RRYX01000250.1:0-819 GCF_014861375.1 Psychrobacter sp. FME5
ATGATAAGCTTAAAGCCAGCTATGAGGCTGCCGTAATTCTCGCTTGTGTCTTTATCTGGCTGCCGCTGATTTGAATTCTATACAGCCCCTAATTGATTCAAATTTTATTTTTCAATAGAGATTATGGATACAAGTGACAGATAAAACATAACCTGTGTTGTTATGTTTCGATTTATTGTGCTAATAGTAATTGTTAAACAATTTAACCAGCCTGCATCTGTTAAGGCTGGGCAAACATGTTAATATAATGGCACATTTTCACCACTTCTAAACGATTCTTTGGCCACTCATCATTCTATTATGAAACCAATATATAAGTTGATGAGTGGCGATAGAAATAATAAAACAAGAGAGATAAAACTATGTCAGACCTTATTGTAAATACCACCGATGCAAACTTTGACCAAGACGTATTGCAATCAGACGTGCCAGTACTGGTAGATTTTTGGGCAACGTGGTGTGGGCCTTGTAAAGCCATCGCGCCTATCTTAGAAGATCTAGCGACTGAATACCAAGGCAAAGTCAAAATCGTTAAAGTCGATGTGGATAATAACCCACAAGCGGCCAGCCGTTTTGGTATCCGTAACATTCCAACCTTGTTTGTCTTTAAAGGTGGCGAAAAAGTTGATTCTGTCATGGGTTTACAGCCAAAAGCGGAATTGGCAAAAGTACTAGACAAGCATCTGTAAATTAAAATAAGGGAGTTTCCCAAACTCTGTGTAACTGCTTATAATCCACTAACAGGAGAATAAGCAATGACTACTCAATCTGACATCAAGAAACTGGCTGAGCAAATGGCCAGCAGCATGAAAAGCTTCG
>NZ_RRYX01000251.1:0-788 GCF_014861375.1 Psychrobacter sp. FME5
ACGTTACTTTAATCAAAACCTCTTATCAGGTGTCCTAAATTAGTTGACCACTACACCCTCTTTAGGCCCTACAACGACATCGTTGTGACATTCAATGCTAGTAGTCACCTTAGCAATAGAGTTATGGGATAGATTGTATATTATGGATTGCCAGTTAGCTGTCGATAGACCATAGGTAGAGTCCCAACCAAGTATTAAATACCAAGTATGTTCTGGTAGATCTAAAAATAAATAATCCTCTAAAACATAGACTGCACCTATCAAAAACTTCTTTAAAGTCATAGATAAGTGATTTTGGCTAAGAGATTTTGTCATCTGCAATTTTTGGTATAGCTTCTGAATATCAGTGTTAAACGGTATCCTGTCAGTTTTGCTTCCTCCATTATGGAGCTTAATCAAATAGCTCGTTAAGGGTGATAAAAACACTTTCACTTCATGTACAGCTGTTGAATCACTATAAGTATTAGTATGGTAGCTATCGTCGTCAATAATGATAGTTGCCATAGGCAATTCAAATACGCTTTCTATCGTTAATGATTCATCACTGATACGGTCTATAAGCGTTTGCAATACTGGTTTTTTTAACACAGCACTATGAAAAATTAACGATAGCATTAAATCTGTGATAGTGAGCTTATGAACTTTATTAGCTATGCTATCCATCCAATGAGCCTTTCCTAAAAAGTGTGTAACTGCTTATAATCCACTAACAGGAGAATAAGCAATGACTAACCAATCTGACATCAAGAAACTGGCTGAGCAAATGGCCAGCAGCATGAAAAGCTTCG
>NZ_RRYX01000252.1:0-765 GCF_014861375.1 Psychrobacter sp. FME5
TATAGTCACTGCACTACAAAAGAGTTATAATTTGGATGAATATCATAAAACAATTTAGATAAGTCATTTTCCATCCAACCTTGGCGTAAAAACTTCACTTGAGCCCATTTTTTCTCGATGGGATTTAAGTCAGGACTATAAGGTGGTAAGAATAGAAGCCTGTGACCATGCCTGTTAAGCAGCTTTTGAACGCGCTTATGAAAGGTCGCATTATCCATAACGATCACACATTTTTTCTTAAGCTTTGGTATCAGCGTGAACTTGCACCAGTGATAGAAAACCTCTTTATTGATGTTGCTCTTTAAGCAATCGAGTGCAAACAGCATTTTGCCATATAGCGCACCAATCACGTTGGTTCGCTCCTTGGCTTGCCAGTTATAACTGCCAATGCAGGGGCTACCAATGGGTGCATAACCACAAGGACGCATCGTTTCACTTTCAAAGCCACTCTCGTCCATATAGACAATAGCAAAGCCTTGAGCAATGTAGTGGTTAAGTTTTTTTAGGTAGTGAGCCCTCTTTAGTGGACAAGCTTTGGGATGCTCAAGTGTCTTTTTTTTTTGCTAACACCAATACGCTTTAAGGCTTTGCTGATGCCTGTTGGGCTACAATTAAAACGCTGTGCTCGCTCATAGTGATAATCGTCAGGGTGGTCTTTGACATCCTGAGCTAGGGCTTCATCCTCTATTTTGTAGGGCTTAATATATCGAGTGGTTTTACTATGAAGACGCTTTTTCCACTTCTGGATAGTCGTTGGACTGATAT
>NZ_RRYX01000253.1:0-746 GCF_014861375.1 Psychrobacter sp. FME5
GCCTTGTGGTCGTTGAACCTCTTAGTGACCTTCTCAAACTTGAATTAGAAGACAGCTTAGTGTGGCAGCGCTTGGGTTATTCCTTTGATCAAGAGCATGCATCTAGCAAAAAAGGCCGTTGTATCACCTTACTGCCTGCGACATGGAACAATAGTGGCGTGGCTTCTATGAATGTTTTAGCCGATCGCTTAACGAATGTCACTTTTGTAGGCAATACCGATTTATGATGAATAAAAATAATTTTTTGTCTGCTAACCGTATTTATATGATGGTCGTTTTCTTAATGCTGCTAGCAGTAGTGAGCAGTTATGCAGTCGTACATCAACTTTGGCACCTGCCTTTTTTAGAATTATTCATACCCTCATTTGAGCTATCGCTTTCGGACATGAGTATCCAGCTACAAATCCTACCGACCATGTTGGTAGCATTAACCGCTGGTGGTCTTTTAGGATTGGTCAGTGTTTTATTACAACAGCTGGTAAAAAATACTCTGGCCTCAGACACAACATTGGCAGTCGGTAGCGGTGCAAACATGGCACTACTCATTGTCACGTTATTCCTGCCTAGTTTGGCGTTAGGGGGAAGTTTCTGGGTTGCCTTTGTTGGCGCACTTGGTAGTATGGCGATTGTTTTTCTTCTAGCTGCGCCTAGTCGCATGAATCCTTTGGTATTGGTACTTGGTGGATTGGTGACCAATATTTTATTGGGCGCTATTACTGCTTTATTATTGATTTATTATGCTGAAG
>NZ_RRYX01000254.1:0-717 GCF_014861375.1 Psychrobacter sp. FME5
TTCTTTGGGTTAGTATAGCCTCTTAGCAGTTGTCCAATTTAATTATGCCACTACAACACTTACGTATTGCAAGTCTATATTCATGAACGTCACCACCCTCCCTTTACACCGCTCACTGACTTAATCGGTAGCACCATAACCTTAAGCTTTGATACCCCAAGCGGCCTAGCTTATCGTCATCTATATCTGACTGCCGTGCATCAATTGGATCACGATGGCAGCTATGGCTATTATCGTCTGCTCGCACAACCACTTACCTATCGCTTACATCAGCATCCACGTTGTCATATAGACACTAACCTATCGGTACAATCAATGGTGGCAGAACGCACTGCTACTCTAGAGATAGAAACCATCGATGATAGTAATAGTGAAGACGCCAGCTGGACACCTGTACGCATGACCCAGTGGCAAATCAGTGACTGGGCGCATATTTGTGAGCGTTTATCACGTCAAGGACTAACCGCCTATCTACGATATGAGCAAACGGATGAACATACACCGCCAAAGATCGTTATCACTACAGCCTATCCAAGCGAGAGTGATGGTGTTAGCGCAAATATCGGTGCGCTACGCTATCAGCAAGTATTACACGACCGCGTACATGCACCAGTGTTAGCACTGAGTGAGCAAATCATCACTCAGCCAAGCTCTATAACGATTGTAGTGGCATAATTAAATTGGACAACTGCTAAGAGGCTATACTAACCCAAAGAA
>NZ_RRYX01000025.1:0-34295 GCF_014861375.1 Psychrobacter sp. FME5
GTATAGAGGGTAATAACTGTCGCCTTAGACACCGATTAAGACGAGCGGTTAGAAAGACTTGTTGCTTCTCAAAAAAGCTTGATAATCATTTTAAAGTGTTTGATTTGGTGTTCTTTTACATCAATTATGGCTACGTCTGATGCCAGCATACTTTTTAGAACACCACCAATCCTTTATCGCTTTTCATTGGCAAATACCGACCAACCCGTCTTTTCTACCAGCATCTCTAACGCTTTTAACCCAAGCTTGGAGTTGCCGACATGATCAAGCCCGGGTGACCAGACAGCGATAGAGCCTTTACCTGGGGCTATCGTTAAAATACCGCCGCCAACGCCGCTTTTGCCCGGTAGGCCGACACGATAGGCAAACTCACCAGAGCCATCATAGTGGCCACACATCATCATCAATGAATTGATTCGCCGAGATCGCTCTGCATTGATCACTCTTACCCCAGTGTGTTGGTTGACACCATTAGATACTAGAAACAAACCCGCGCGCGCTAATTGTTGGCAGCTCATGGCAATTGAGCACTGATGAAAATATACCCCCAGTATTTTATCTACATCATGCTTTAGACGATCAAAGGCGTTCATAAAATGCGCCAATGCCGCGTTTCGATCTTTGTGTTGCATTTCAGATACTGCCACTTTATGGTCAAAGCGAATCGAATCATCGTCTGCAATAAAGTGAACAAACTGTAGGATTTCACCCAATATTGCTTTTGGCTCATGACCCATCATAATCGCATCCACCACCGCAATTGCTCCAGCATTGATAAATGGGTTACGCGGCCGACCAGATTCTTTTTCTAGTACCATGATCGAGTTAAAAGGATCGCCAGACGGCTCACGACCGACGTGTGTCCAAAGTGCGTCACCCAACTTGCCAAGGCCGATGGTTAAGGTAAATATCTTGGAGATACTTTGGATCGAAAATAGTGTGTCGGCATCACCTGCGGTATATACCTGCCCATCAGGTGTCGCTACAGCAATGCCAAATTGGTTTGGATCTACATGGGCCAGTTGCGGGATATAATCCGCCACTTTTCCACGATCGGTTTCACTGGCCATCTCTGCGGCAATATCATCAAGAATCTGTTGCATATTAATCATGTAACCATATTTCTGTAGTGTGGTTGATAATGATGATTTTAACTTAATAAGAATACTAAAAAGAGAAATAAATTATATTTTAATTAGGGCATAAAAAATAGGTTATACCAAAACTATTGATATAACCCATTGTTTATACTATTTTATGCGAAAAACCTGTATTGTTTACGCTCAGTTTAACATTAGGTAATCGATTTTGCTTCGTTTTTACGATAATTGAGTGAAGCAACAAAGGCCCAACCAATAAATGCAATACCAATAAGACCAGTGATAAGTTCTGGCACCTGGAATTTCACTGATAGTAGCATGATGATTGCCAAGGCACCAATGGCATAATGCGCACCATGCTCAAGATAGATAAACTCATCAAGCGTGCCTTTATCGACTAAGAAGATGGTCATCGAACGAACGAACATCGCACCAATAGCAAGGCCTAACATGATCACGATAACGTCATTGGTGATTGCAAATGCGCCAATCACACCATCGAAACTGAACGAGGCATCAAGGACTTCTAAGTATAAGAAACCGATAATACCGCCTTTCATAATCGCGCTGGTCGCTGCTGCGCCCGAACCGCTTTCTTCGCTTTCTAAATCTTCTTCAAGGTCACCTTCAAGCATACCAGAGACCACTTGTACACCAAGATAAACCAAAATGCCCCAAACGCCGGCGATTAATACCGCCGCTGATTGATTAGGATTGGCAAATGATACCGCAACCATCAACACGATAAGGGCGACAAACACGCTCATGGCATCGACTTTGCCCAGTTTTACCAAACGGCTCTCAAGCCAATCAAACCAATGCACATCTTTATCATCAAAGATAAAGTTTAAGAATACTAATAATAAGAAGATACCACCAAAAGCCGATATTTCTGCATGGTGTGCTAAGAGTCTCGCTGAATATTCTTTAGGGTCGTTTAAAGCTAAGTCGACCACTTGCATGATACCGAGGTCGGCAGTCACGGCAACGATAACAATCGGGAATACCAAGCGCATACCAAATACAGCGACTAAAATACCCACTGTTAAAAATATCTTTTTCCAAAAATCATCCCAGCCTTTAAGCACTGAGGCGTTGACCACCGCATTATCAAACGATAATGAAATCTCCATGACGGCCAAAATAGCGGTAATAGATAGGGTGGTTATCATACCGCCCATACCACCGTGTGAATATCCCCACCATGCCGCTACCGCTAGGGCAATAATGGTGAAGATAAAGTCTAAATAAAAATGTCTCATGACACATCCTGTCTGGTTGCGTAAAGCTAAGGTCGGTCTGTTATAGACACAGACCACAAAAAAGCGGTTATTGCTAACCACTTTTTTTGTATAATTTAAAACGAAACATAAAGCATTATTAGTCGTTTGGCTATCAAAAATTGTGACTATTTTGCAACGAAAGTTGTGCATGCATAATCACTGTCAATAATGACGATTAATAGCGGATAAATAGGGCCTTATATTTGGATGTGTACGTTGTTTAGATGCCAGTGTAAAGGCTAGGCAATATGAAGATTTAGATATTTACACCGTATTGTTGACACATGGCTTGCAAGCCACCTGAATAGCCTTGACCAACGGCGCGGAATTTCCACTCACCGTTATGACGATAGACTTCGCCAAATACCATCGCGGTTTCAACTGAATAATCTTCTGCCAAATCAAAACGTACCACTTCAGTACCGGTTTCTTCATTAACGACACGAATAAAAGCGTTGGCTACTTGACCAAAGTTTTGACTGCGAGCGGTGGCATCATGGATGGTGACGGTGACGACGATTTTGTCGACATCGGCAGGAATTTGAGTCAGGTTTACTTTGACGACTTCATCATCACCATCACCTTCACCCGTACGGTTATCGCCGGTGTGCTCAACCGCGCCATTGTCAGATTTGAGCTGGTTGTAGAAAATAAAGTCTTGATCGCCGCGTACTTTGCCTGCGCTATTGAGTAAAAACACACTGGCATCAAGATCAAATTCAGCGCCAGATGTTGCACGCTCATCCCAACCAAGGCCAATAAGTAGCTTAGTTAGGTTTGGGTCAGTTTTGGTTAGCGATAAATTACCGCCTTTATTAAGGGATAAAGCCATGGTGGTATCCTTGTTATTAGAGTAGGGAGAATTGCAACACGAAAGCCATAGATATAAAAACTACCACAATGAGAGTGAAAAGCGACAGTGGGATTAAAGCTGTCGCAAAACTATCGCTTGCAACACTCTATCATAACAACAAAAAATGACCCAATCAAAGCAGATTGGGTCATTGTTATGTTTCATATACATTAAGAGTAATAGTTTGAAGTTAAGCTCGGTTTATGACCGTTTTAGGCTCAGTTTATGACTATTTTTGGCAGTATCTTCGCATATTTTCCAGTTTTAATGGCAAATCATAACCATCAGAACAACTATAAGCTTTGACGATGACGAATCTCAAAACTCTGATGAATCGGTTTTTTGATATTAAAATCAAAACCAATGGTTTTTTGGGTGATATCCGTAATATCGTAGCGTTCGGTCAACTGCTCGTCCAGCTCAAAACGGGTAAAGTTATTAGAGAAATACAAGACCCCATCGGTGGTTAAACGGTTCATCGCGCGGTTAATGAGCGCCGCATGGTCACGTTGTACGTCAAAGGTACCTTGAAACTTCTTCGAGTTCGAAAAGGTGGGGGGATCAATAAATATAATATCGAATTGTTCGGTATTGTCTTTGATCCACTCAAAGATATCGGCGGCAACGAATTGGTATTTATTGCGACTGACATCCAAACCATTGAGCACAAAGTTTTGCTTACCCCAGTCTAAATAGTTCTGCGACAAATCAACGCTGGTAACTTTTTTGGCGCCAGCCAGTGCGGCGTGGACACTCGCTGTACAAGTATAAGCAAATAAATTAAGCACTGACTTATTACGACTATTATCTTTGATACGCGCGCGCATATTGCGATGGTCAATAAACAGCCCAGTATCGAGGTAGTCAGTAAAGTTGACATAAAAATAGGCGTTATCTTCACGAGCGACATAAAATTTGCCACGCTTTTCCGTATTGCCCTGTTTACTATACTGGTCATTACCAGACTGACGGGCGCGGGTTTTGATAAAGACTTGTTCACGGTTAATATCGAACACTTCGCGGATACCCATCAACGCTAAATTAAAACGTTTTTTTGCGGTTTCCGGTGGGATGGTTTTTGGTGGCGCATATTCTTGAACATGGGCATAATCACCGTATAAATCGATGGCAACCTTAAAGTCTGGTAAGTCAGCATCGTAGACACGGATATTACTGACGTTGTCTTTTTTGGCCAGTTTCTTAAGTTTGGCCAGATTTTTTTGTAGACGATTGATAAAGTCTTGGCCGTCCTCTACTTCAATCTCACGCTTTTCAAAGCGGCTGACTAGATTGCCGCTTTGCCCAGCAATCAATGCCCCATAACGGAAATAAACTGTGATAGCGCCATTGTGACAGCGCAGTGTTTTTGGCTCTTTAATGGGCAAGATATCCACTTGCTCGACATTAGATGCCAAGATACCCAGCATCGGATTAACACCACTACCAGCAAAACTGTCTTGCAGGATAAGGCCAATCGCTTGATACAAAGGTTTAATCATATCTTCGTCACCCAAGCGCTCACCATATGGCGGGTTGGTGATGACTAAAGGATTGCTCAATCGACCATCATCGACCAAGGGTTTTAGTACCGTGCTCAGTTGGTCAAGGGCACGAGTTTCGATATCGAGTAGCGGTAATATATCTTGTAAACCTGCGGCAATCAGGTTCTTTTCAGTGGCAATAATGGCGCCGCTATCGGCATCAAAGCCTAATATGAGCGGTAAAGTATCCGGCTGTTCGTTGGCAATCTCCAAGGCTTCTCGGAAACGCGTCTGTGCATCATCGATCATCTCTTGCCATAGCGCATCGTCATGATGTTGCCACTGATAAAAACCAAATTGATTGGCGGCTTTATCGATTCCCACGGCATAATCGCAATGCATTAGTAATGCTTCAATGATAAATGTTCCTGAGCCACACATCGGGTCGATGAGGGCATTGTAGAAAGGGGCGTTGCCCGCTGCGTTTTTCTTATGCCAGCCTGCGCTATACAGTAATGCCGCTGCCAAGTTTTCTTTTAATGGGGCTTCTGTCATCGCTACGCGGTAGCCACGGCGATGCAGACTGGTACCTGATAAATCTAAATATAGCTCAGCTTGCTTATCATTGACGGTGGCAAACACAGAAAAGTCTGGGTTTTTGCTATCAACATTAGGACGGCTGTCATAGACTTCGTTAAAAGTGTCAGCAATCGCGTCTTTAATACGTAGCATGGCAAATTGCTGACTGACAGCCACGCGTTTATCGACCGATAGACGAATCGCAAAGGTTTGCTCTAAGCTAAATTGCTCCGTCCAGTTAACCGACTTTGCTAATCCATATAGTTGCTCAGCCACATCGTATTCGGCATTGATATTTTTGCGTTTAATCAGCATCAATACTCGCGAAGCCACACGCGACCAGAGGCAAATCGTATATAGGTCGCGCAAAGTACCTGTAACCGTCAGACGGCCAGTGCTTTTGATGTCACTTGCAATACCGAAACTTGTCAGCTCAGTCTGTAGCGGCGCCTCAAGCCCATCGGCACAAGTGATGATAAGGTCAAGCGACAAGTCTGATGAAGCTGCTGTTGAAGATGAGGTCGCGGTTGTTACGGTCATACGGATACCTGTGGGCTAAATTGATAAGTAATACACATCATAAAATAAGATGTTTAACCGTCAATTTTATCATAATTTAGGGCGTGATGGTTTAAAGTGGGTGGGTTTATAAAAGAGACATTTAACAATACTATAGGCAGTTCTAAATAAAATCGATACGATTGTAATAAAGTAAATAGCCACGTACTACTGTTATCAATTTTTCTTGCGTGCTGTTCGCCAGCATGACAGAGGCTGCAAAAAATTTATGCCAGTAGCACTCGTCTCAGTTTTAAAGTAAATCAACTATAAGCCACATAAAGCCCTGCTTAAAATACTGAGAATAAAAAGCTTGAAATTAAAAACTTCAAGCTTAAAAGAACTTAGGATCAATGGGTGAGTGCTTAAGAGGTTCCGATACCATTATTGATCAGGCTGTTTCACTGGCGGTACTTCTTCTACTATCTGCGTCGTCGTGGCAAAGGGTTTGGTTGCGATAGGATACTCCACATCTTTTGGCATCAGTAAGCGCATATGCGGGTAAGGGGTCGAGATGTTGGCAGTATCAAAGGCGTGTTTGATACTTTCTCGTAAGGCTTCTTTGATTTTCGGTATGCGTGCCACTGCGGCGGGCTTGACCCAAAAACGGATAATAAAAAATACCCCATATTCTCCAATCTCCGCCACAGTCGCTGAGGTCTCAGGGCGGTTTAGTACCACATCACTATCCGTCAGAACTTGTAATATCACCTTCCGTGCTTTATCGACATCATCTTCAAAAGCAATGCGCATTTGGATATCAAAGCGTATGAAGTTTTTGGAGGTTAAATTGGTGACCACCGAAGAGGCGACATTGGCGTTAGGAATAATGACAGTGATGTTATCTCGGGTCAAAATGTGGGTAGTGCGTAAGGCGATAACCACTACGCGACCTTCATCGTCATTGATATTAACCCAGTCACCCACTTGAAAAGATTGCTCAAGTAAAATGGTAACACCCGCGATAAAGTTAGCAAGCGTTGATTGGGCGGCGAAACCCACAGCAATACCAGCAATCCCCAAACCTGCGACCAAGGAGACGATATCAAAACCAAACTGTGCCATGACGCTGGCAAGCCCTAATACCAATAGCAGCACTGATAAGATATTTTTAAGCAGCTGTTCAATGGATGCATTAAGACCGTAATGTTGTAGCACTCTATGAATGATTTGTCCTGATGACGCCCATAAAACATAGTAAATACCCGCCCAAGTACTGGCTTTGGCAGTGGCTTTGATAGTATTTGGCTCAAAATTCAGCTGACTCATAATGGCAATCAAACTGGTTACTATCCAAATGTAACGCAGCACCGAACGGGCAATTTTAGCTCGGCGCTCGTTGAGGTGTATTTGGGATTTGCTTTTTTTAAGAATATAAATGGCAAGCCAATAAAAAAATCCCAATATCGCCAGCAGTATTAGGATTTTGATGCCAGTGCTTACCCACTCTACTGATTTAGATGACCAGTCCAACGACTCTTCGTCTATTGAACCGCCAATAGCAAGATACAAGCTAGTATGTAAGTCGCGAACAATCTCTTGAAAGAAGTCAGTAATACTAGCAATTGCCATTGTTTCATCCATGCAGAGTTTGCTTATATGAGATATTTAGTTATTTGAAAGTGTAGCTGAGCCTAATATTAAAAGCTATCTTCCTGTGCGTCCTGAGACTGGTAGGGTATTTCCATTTTATATTGCACATCACGAAGTGCAGTACGTAAACCTTCTAAGATAGTAGGGTGATAAAAAGGCGTATCGAGCATGGCCTTGATACTTAAGTCGTTGGTAATCGCGGTGGCCAGTATATGACCGATATATTCAGCATCAGGTCCCACTATACTGGCGCCTAAGATTCTGTCTGTTTTTTTACAGCCATAGATATGGAGCAAGCCACAGTTGACACCCATGACACGACTGCGACCTTGATTATCAAAACTTACCTTACCAATGACATACTCTAACTTTGAGTCTTTTTGTATTTCTGGTAGAGACATACCGACATTGACAATCTGTGGTGAACAAAACACGATGGAGAAGGGGATGGCTGGTGGGCGAATATAGGCATCTTTTTTGTTTTCGCAAACCATACTTCCCGCACTAAAACCCTCATCACTAGCCACATGCAGTAGCGGAATATTAGCGTTAGCATCACCAACGATATATATATTTAAATCACCAATTTGCCCCGTTTTTTTACTGAGGTTTTTTGGGCGGTTCTTATCATCAAGCTCAACACCTAGGTTTTCGACCCCCAATTGTTTGATGTTATTGCGACGACCGGTCGCGACCAATACATATTCACCTTGCCAGTGCTGTGATTCACCCGCACTATTTTTGTAATCAATCACTGCGGTTGAGCCGTTGTTATCCTCGTTTGCTCGCGTACTGACATCGGTGATTTCGCTACCCAGATGCATGGTCAATTCGCGATTTAAGCAATTAATAGCTTGGTTGTTAATATCATCGTCTTTGAGACCAGCCACGCGTTTGACTCGATTAAACAGAGTGACCTCTACGCCCAAGCGGGAGAATGCTTGAGCAAGCTCTAATCCTATAGCGCCAGCACCGACGACCGCCATTGATTTTGGTAAATCTGTGAGCTCAAAGACCATATCTGATGTGAGCATGGTATCGCCAAGCTTATCCGCCCAGCCATCTGGTATAAATGCTGAACTACCAGTGGCGACAATAATTTTTTCAGCCTCAATCAGCTCATCATTGACCTCAATTAACCCTTGTTGATTGATATGCGCACGGCCCGCTATTTTTTTATCCTCAGGCCAGCTCTCAACTTGTTTTTTAATATAGCTAGCAAAATGGCTACGTTCATCGCGCACACGTTGCATGACTTGTTTGCCATCTATCTGCGCAGTCGCATGGATACCGAACTCAGCAGAGTGATTGGCTGCATGCGCACGGTCAGCCGCTGCAATTAGTAGCTTGCTCGGCATACAACCTACGGTGACACAAGTTGTCGTCCAAAACCCCTCATTAATAATGACGATGTCATCTTTAATTTTGCTGGCTTGACGAAAAGCATTTTGACCAGCGGTCCCTGCACCAATAATGGCAACAGATACTTTGCGAGTGACGGTAGATGCTAGGTTATTAGCAATAGTATCGGACTGTTTATTCATATTATTTTCAACTCATAATAATTTAACATTCAGGGCTGTTTCTAAGGACTGTTTTTAAAAGCCGTTTCTAAGAGCTGTTTTTACAGGATTATTCTTAGTATTTTAGACTGGCCCTTTATCGTAACGGTTATTAGCACCTGTTTTACATTGTATTTTTATAATTTATAGCGTTATCGATTAAGGTGTTAATGTTTCAAGCAACCGTTCAGTATAGCCTTTGGCTCGTAGGTTACGCTGAGCATGGGTCAGCTTACCGTCTTTGTTAAACACGAAGGCTGAGCGGACAAGGCCTAAAGTTATTTTACCGTACATGTTTTTTTCTTTGATGACGTCAAAATATTGGCATAGTTTTTCATCGCCATCACTGATTAGGGCGATATTTAAGTCATGTTTGTCGATGAATTTTTCATGAGATTCAACACTATCACGTGAGACGCCGATAATGTCGTAGCCTAAACCATCAAATTCATTAATATGAGCAGTAAATTCTGTTGCTTGGGTGGTACAGCCAGGGGTATTGTCTTTGGGGTAAAAGTAAAGAATGAGGCCTTTATTGGTATTAGCAATCATCTCTTTTAGGTTGATGTCATCATGGATAAAGTGTCCATCAAGCTCTCGTACGATGGTTACTGGGAAGTCGGGTAAAGTAATGTTTTCTGTAGTTGGCTTGGCCATGGTAATGTCCTTATTGCTGTTGGTTATACGTGTATTGTTCTTAGTCATCTTATTATAGGCAGATTAGCAGAAATTAATAATCAGTTTTACAAATTGCTCCTTCATGGGCAACAAAAAAGACTGGCTATTGCCAGTCTTTTGTATATTAAACGAGTTATTTATTAAGCAGGTTTTTGTGGCTCTTTTAAATCTAAGCCAACGGTGCACTGCTGTAAGTCTTTTTGCATTTTTTTGACATAAGGGAGGCCTGATGGGTCTTTCTTGTCTTTTGCATGGCTTTCAATCTCCCACATTTGACCGATAGTCATTTTGCTGCGGACATCAATGGTGCAGTTACAAAGTTTGGTCGCATCGCTTTTATTAGCGACTTTATATTTGACCGCACCGCTGACACAGGTATTGACATTTTCTTGCTTAATATCAGCAGCGTTTGCTTGTGGTAGTGCAAACAGAGCAGCAAGGGCTAGGGGTAATACTGGCAACAACTTCATAAGGATCCTCTTACAAATAACATAAATTTCTTAGATTTTTTACTGAAAGCAAAATCTCACTACTTTTTTGTTGGATATATAGGTAACTTGCTAAGCGTATTTACCTATATATCCGCATTTATATCTTGTGATAGACATAATCGAACATACCATAGCAAGGATTTTGCTCAAAATGCAACGCTGTGATGCTGTGTTAATGCAAGCGAATGTTTCTCGAGTATTTAATCACTTCCTGATTTAAGAGCGGTAACCCCATTTTTCAGGATACTTACTCGCATATTTTAAAGCAGTGATTGTGATTTTTTGAGCGATTATCAGTGCTACTCAAATTGTTTCTTAAGGTTGATAATGAGTAGGATCAGCGACCCCAGCTTGGGCAAACCCTTGGCGACGTAGAGCGCAACTATCACAGACGCCGCAAGCAAGGCCGTTCTCATCCGCTTGATAACAAGAAATCGTCTGTCCATAATCAACCCCTAGCGACAGACCAAGCTCGATGGTTTTGGCTTTTGATAATTGTTGCAGCGGTGTTTGAATTGATAAGTGATGACCGGTGACGCCAGCTTTGGTAGCAAGATTTGCCATATGTTGAAAGGCGTTAATATATTCAGGGCGGCAATCAGGATAGCCTGAATAATCGACTGAGCTGACGCCAATAACAATATGATTGGCATCGGTTACTTCGGCGACCGCTAAGGCGTAAGACAAAAATATCGTATTACGCGCAGGCACATAAGTATTGGGAATGGCGTCGTTGTCGATCTCGTCACGTTTTTTATTAGGGAATTTATCCGCATCACCATCAGGGACGATCATGCTGTGATCCGTTAGTGAGGAGCCGCCCAACTGGGCAATATCAATATCGATAATTCGATGATTAACATCAGCTGTTTCAGCAATATTTTTTGCCGCGACAAGCTCACTATTGTGACGCTGACCATAATCGAAGCTAACCGCAGTCACAGACGCATAGCGAGCCTTAGCCCAATACAAACAAGTCACTGAATCGAGCCCGCCTGATAACAACACGACAGCATTTTGATTTTTATTCAGTGGGTTTGAGTCGGTATGGTTTGCCTGATTGGCAGAAGTGGGTTGCGGAGCAGTATTTGGCATAGTGTTGTCTATTATTGATTTATGAAAAACGCCTATTTTAACAAAAATATGGCTATTACAAAACTATAGAGACAGTATTAAAATAGTATTCAACTTATCGCTCTTTTATTTAGGATTGGCTATAGCAGAATATCCACTCTCAATCGTTGGTAGTTACTCATATATGGCATGGATTCGGGTGGGCTGTCGCATTTAGGGTGGTAATTTAATCTCATCTTTTCAATCTGTTAGCAAACTTTGTTATAATCGCTGCTTTTAAAGCACCCTTGTAAAGAAATTGAGTAACTTATGACCACCGCGACCGTGTTTACGCCAAAAACCATGCCTGAGTTTGATAATACTAACAATATAAAACATGATGATGTCGATATTGATAGTGAAAACGTCCGTAGTATTACGGGCCAGATTACGGAACAGTCAGCATCTGAAACGACATACCTGCGCAAACTACAGAAAAAGTTACGTAGACAAGTATCTTTGGCGATTCGTGATTTTAATATGATCGAAGATGGTGATGTGGTGATGGTTTGTGTCTCAGGAGGAAAGGACAGTTATACTTTGCTTGATATTTTGCTAGTGTTGAAGCGTATCGCCCCGATTAACTTTGATATCGTCGCGGTTAATCTCGACCAAAAGCAACCAGATTATCCAGAAGATGTGTTACCAGCATATCTAAACGAGCAGGGCATTGCTCACTACATCTTAGAAAAAGACACCTATAGTATTGTTAAAAGCGTGGTGCCAGAAGGTAAGACTTATTGCTCAGCCTGTTCACGTCTGCGCCGCGGCTCATTATACGGGTTTGCCAAGCAAATTGGTGCGACCAAAATTGCGCTTGGACATCACCGCGACGATATGCTGGCAACTTTCTTTTTAAATTTGTTTCATGGCGGCGCACTCAAGTCGATGCCACCTAAGCTACTGAGTGATGACAAGCAAAACCTGCTTATTCGCCCATTAGCATACGTCGAAGAAAAAGACATTATCGAATACGCCCGCTTAAAAAAATTCCCGATCATTCCTTGTAATTTGTGTGGCAGCCAAACCAATCTGCAACGTGCAATTATTAACGATATGTTGCGCGACTGGGATGATGCGCACCCGCAGCGCTTAGCGTCTATCTTTAAAGCCATGCAAAACGTCGCGCCGTCACAATTAGCGGATAGAGAGTTATTTGATTTTGAGACGTTGAGCCTTGATCGTGATAATAACGAACGTTTATTTGAAGGGGATAATATTCAATCTGGTCAAACCGAAAGTTTGGCTGAGATTGGTCTACCAGTATCGCCCAAAACCCAAACTTTTAATCCAGATTTTGCGGCGCAACAGCAAAAAATAGCATCAGATAAAGCGATGGGAAACAGTCGTACAACGCAAAAAATCCCAACGATTAATCCTGTGATTTAATATTAATTGGTATTGTTTCAAGCTTAGCTAAACTTATCACTCAGTTATAAAAAAACCAGCCATTGATTAATCATGGCTGGTTTTTTACTATTTATTCAAAGTTATATCATTCACAAAAATTAGAGTGGCAAGGAAAACGAGTGCAAGTACTACGCCTTGTAGACTAAACGAGTTTGACACAGCTAATCGTACTTTTTGGGTTTGGTATTAGTCAAAAATTAACTTTTAGCAAAGACTGGTAGAGGATCAAAACTCACCTCTGGTCGCGGTAGTTTTGCCACATCCTGCATACGCCAATCATCTTTTCCGTCATAACTGACTTGTAAATAATACTTGCCTTTCACTTCATCCAAATCTACTTGCGCAGTGTACTTATTACCTTGTTGATGCTTGAGCACCGCATCGCGATCTTTTTTGATATCAGTCGCATGTGAGATAGATAAATCTAGCGTATCAGGATAAGTGAGCGCCTCACCATTGAGCAGTGTGCCTGTTTGTAGGCTTTGCTCTGGGTAATTCAAATAAAAGGCAATATCCCCATCGTCTGAAAACTGCATCTTACCGTGCAAGTCCAAATCATAGGTTAGCTTATCACGGCCAACATCATGATATAGCGTTTTGCCATCCATATACCAGTCATCACGTACCACGCTATCGCGGATTTGATAAGAATAATAAACAAACCAAATGCAAGCGATCACAACTACCGCTGGCATGCCAATTACAAAGATAATCACCATATAGTTTTTGTACCATGGTTGACTATCTTGACGTTTAAAGTTTGGGGCTTGATTAGACATAAAATACCTATTAATCAGATATCTATTTGGCAGATATCTATGAACTGTATCAATGGATAAGCTGACGGCTCAATGCTGACAGCTTAATAACAATCAACAACTTGTTAGCTATCTACAATAACTAACAGGTAAAGCATATAACGCTATAATCAATAGTACGGTATCGTTTTTAAAGTGAACCCACTAAAGGGTTAGTTTTTATTGTCCTTGGGTGGTAAAGATATTTTGTTTGCTGACACTGTACTTATCATCTTCACTACGAACATTTAAAACAACGGGCGTTTGACCAAACTCAATCACATCAGGGTCACCATAAATACTGACTGGCATATCAAAGCTTTCACCCGCTTCTAATGGTACATCGTTGAAGCGCAGCTCTAAACTCAAGCCGTCTTGTGGTTCTAGCGTTATTTTATAAGTATGGGCATCTTGTGTTTTATTGGTTAGCTTAACGATATAACTGTTTTCAATCATGCCTTGAGCATTCAGCGAGGACAACTGATTTCGGTCACGGCGAATATCAATCTCCAATGGCACGCGATCGGTCAAGGCGTATATAACACCACCACACAGCACAGCCAGTAAGGTGAGGTAGGCAAAGAACCGCGGACTAAATACTCGCGTATCCTCTTTTTCAACTAACTGTCGTTCTGTGGTATAACGAATCAGTCCACGTGGGTAACCCACTTTATCCATAATGTCATTACAGGCGTCGACACAGGCAGCGCACTGAATACAAGCGACTTGCAAACCATCGCGAATATCAATCCCAGTCGGACAGACCTGCACACACATTTGGCATTCGATGCAATCGCCTAGATGTTCAGGATTGGTACCTTTTTTGCGTGCGCCGCGCGGTTCACCACGTTCATAGTCATAAGAAACAACCAGTGTATCTTTGTCAAACATGACGCTTTGGAAGCGGCCATAAGGACAGATTTGGATACACATCTGCTCACGCATGTAACCAGCATTCACGTAAGTAGAGAAAGCGAAGATAAATATTGATACCCATATCCATGTTGACCAATCAGGAAAAGGTATGAACCCTAGCATTTGCCAACTGCCATATAAGGCTTCTGTCCCTGATACGTAACTGACAAAAGTCGTGGCGGTAATCATCGAGAACACAAACCAAATAAAGTAGATTAAAAAACGCTTAAACGCTTTTTTTGGACCCATTGGTTCTTTATCAAATTTAATGCGTTTATTGCGGTCACCAATCACCAACTTTTCGACATATTGGAACATATGGGTCCAAATAGTCTGTGGGCAGGCATAACCGCACCATACTCGTCCTGCGTACACGGTCACCATAAATAGGGTAAAGGCAGCAATAAGCGCAAAGGCGGCAATAAAGTAAAAGTCTTGCGTTAAAAAGGTGAGACCAAAAATATAATAATGCTGCGAGGGCACATCAAACCATATTGCTTGCCGACCGTTATAACGTAACCACGGTAAAATCAGAAATAACGCCAAAAACGCATACATACTGACAATACGGATATTTTGATAAAATCCTGTGACAAACCTAGGGTGAATACGTTTTTTAGTGGCGTTAAGATCGACCTCAATAACAGGGATTTTATTGGGTTGTTGTGCTGACATAAACGTGCCTCTTTAAAAAAAGAATCAGTCTGCTGGCATGATGAACGAACACCTTGGTTGAAAAGGTGTATGAATGTACGGTGTTATCAATGTCAGTAAGTAGTGAGAGACGTTTGAACATTCAAAACGTATGAACTCGTCTACCAAATGAGCGATTGTAAGTAATTGATTAAAATCGAATAAAGACTGCTTAAATGGGTGGTTTCCAGTATTTCTAATACATTACTATTTTAGCATTCTCCCTCTTATAAATGGGGTAAGAATGTTAAAAAGCAATACTAATATAATATATTATTGTTATATAAACTATGTTATAGCAATCGACAGTGGCTAAAAATAAAACTTAAGTGTTTTTAGTAAAACGACTAAAATTACCATTCTATGTATGATGCATTAGCTTATTTATAAGTTTTAAAAAAGGGAGAACTGCAATAACAGTCCTCCCTTTATCTAACTTTACTTAGTTACGGTATAACTGCAAACCAAATAGCTTCTTGGTTAGTTAACCGTCGTTTCAGTTGTTGTCGCTGCTTTAGGAGCAGTGGCAGAAACAGTGGTTGCTTTAGCAGGCTTCGCGTTTCTATCAGAGAGTGAGTAAACATAGGCTGCAAGCAACATGATGCGCTCGTTACCTAGCTTGGTTTCCCACTCAGGCATTACACCTGCACGACCATAACGCAGGGTCTCACGGATAGTTTCGCGATCACCGCCATATAGCCAGATATTATCCGTCAAGTTTGGTGCGCCAGTCGAAATCATTCCTTTAGCATCTGCACCATGGCAAAGCACACAGTTAGTCGGTTCTTTAAAGATTTCCTCGCCTTTAGCAACCATAACCTTATCAAGATCATAACCTTCTTGGTTGCCAGAAATTGACAGTACATACTCAGATACTGCACGTACGCCATTTTCACCGATTTGGTCACGCCATGCCGCCATGCCACCCACTCGACCATTATGTAGGGTAGTCAAGATGTTTGTAGCTTCTCCACCATATAACCAATCGTTATCAGTCAGGTTAGGGTAGCCTGTCGCCCCTTTAGCATTCGAACCATGACAAACGGCACAGTTCTGTAAGAACAGGCGGCTGCCCACTTTTAATGCATTTGGGTTTTCAGAAAGCTTTTCAACAGCAGGCGAGAGCTCTGCAATTTTTTCATCAATTTGAGTTTGTAACCCTGCTGGCGGTGTTTCACTGCGACGCATAGTGGCCTGCATCTCAGAAAGCGTTGCTAAAGTTTTTGACGCATCGCTGGCATCCGCTTTTGCCAAAATGTTTTGCTCAAAGTTCTTAGTGAATACTTTATCATTCTCTTCAAGCTCACTATAAAGCTCGTTGTGAGAGGTCCAAGGAACGGTTTCACCATCAACTTCTACGGTTGTAATACCTTCCCAATGTTTTGGAAACATAGCAGGGAAGAATACCCAATATGCTACGGCCCAGATAATGGAGCCGAAAAATATCACTAACCACCATTTTGGGAGCGGTTTGTCATATTCTTTGATACCATCATAATCATGGCCTGTTGTGCCGTCTTCTTCAACTTCTGGCTTATATTTTAACACCATTAGTAAGACACCGAGGATACCCGCCCAGCACATAAAGCTCAGTACGGTGATCCAAGTACTCCAAAAAAATGTCATCGTTCATCCTTATTGCGCTGCTCTTCAGACACAGGTTTTTCGATCTCGTCATCGAGCGCAAGTTGTGCATCTTCTTCGAAGCGTTTTTTGTTTTTTGGTGAATACGCCCACCATGCAACGCCTACGAAGGCAATAAAGGCAGAAACGGTCGCAATTGTTTGTAATTCACCAATACCCATTAGCGCTGTCCTTCCATTGCGGTACCTAATTGTTGAAGATAGGCAACGACTGCATCAAGCTCAGTAGCACCAAGCACAGCATCGGGCGCTCCTTCAATATCTTCATCGGTATAAGGCACACCAAATTGATCACGGAATAAACGCATTCTAGTCTGTATGTCGCTACCGTTCACTTCGTTAGTCGCAAGCCAAGGAAAACCAGGCATTACAGACTCAGGTACTAATGAACGTGGATCGATAAGATGTTGCTTTTGCCAATCTTCAGAATAACGACCACCAACACGTGCCAAATCTGGCCCAGTACGCTTTGAACCCCATAAGAAAGGGTGATCCCACGTCGATTCAGCAGCACGTGAATACGGCCCATAACGCTCAACTTCAGCACGTAGTGGACGAATCATTTGAGTATGACAAACATGACACCCTTCACGAATATAGATGTCACGACCTTCAAACTCAAGTGCAGTCCAAGGCTCCATAGCAGGTAGGGGAGCGTTCACCCCACCTTCTTCAGCACCTCTATAATCATATATTAATGGTACGATCTCTACTAGTGTTGCAAAGCTAATAGCAATGACGATACCGATGACTAATAAGCCTGTGTTTTTTTCAATAATCTCATGCGGTGTACCAGCCATGATCGCTCCTTATACGTTAGCAGCTGTCGAGGTTTCATCGACACTAGGTTCATGATCAGTCGGGTCAGCGATATCAACAGGTTTGCCTTCTGGCATTTTAAGTGTTTTATACACGTTATATGCCATGACAAACATACCTGATACATATAGCAGACCACCGAACGCACGACCAATATATGGGAAATGCGAGAACTCAACGGTATCAACGAAACTATATACCAAAGTACCATCAGGGTTAGTGGCTAGCCACATCATACCTTGGCCAATACCTGAGATCCACATAGACACGATATAGAAGATAGTCCCTGCAGTAGCTAACCAGAAATGCGTGGTGATTAAGCTGATAGAATACATTTTTGGTTTATTATAAATACGTGGTAATAACACGTATAGCGAACCAATGGTAATCATACCAACCCAGCCAAGTGCCCCTGAGTGAACGTGACCTACTGTCCAATCCGTGTTATGCGATAGCGCATTCACAGTTTTGATGGACATCATTGGGCCTTCGAACGTCGACATGGCATAGAATGACAGTGCCACAATCATAAAGCGAATGATTGGATCGGTACGTAGTTTATCCCAACTGCCTGACAGTGTTAATACCCCGTTAATCATACCACCCCAAGAAGGTGCGAATAGAATAATAGAGAATACCATCGCCAATGACTGCGTCCAATCTGGAATCGCTGAATAATGCAAATGGTGACCACCAGCCCACATATATGAAGCAATCAATGCCCAAAAGTGAACGATAGACAAACGGTAAGAGTAAATAGGACGCCCAATCTGTACTGGAACGAAGTAATACATCATCCCAAGGAAGGCTGCTGTCAGGTAAAACCCTACTGCGTTATGCCCCCACCACCATTGCACCATCGCATCGGTCGCACCGCCAAATAATGAGTAAGACTTAAAGGCACTAACAGGGATGGCCATACTATTTACGATATGAAGTAGTGCAATCGTAATAATAAAGGCAGCAAAGAACCAGTTGGCCACATAAATATGTGAGGTTTTACGTTTGATGAGTGTACCGAAGAAAACGATGGCATAAGAAACCCATACCAAAGCAATCAAGATATCAATTGGCCACTCAAGCTCAGCGTATTCTTTAGTCGAAGTCAAACCTAAAGGTAGGGTAATAACGGCTGATACAATAACCGCTTGCCAACCCCAAAAGGTAAACCAAGCTAAATAAGGGGCAAATAGCCTTGTCTTACAGGTACGCTGGACAATATAGTAAGACGTTGCGAACAGGGCAGAGCCACCGAAAGCAAAAATAACGGCGTTGGTGTGTAGTGGTCTGAGGCGACCAAATGATAGCCATGCGATGTCAAAGTTCAGAGCTGGCCATGCCAACTGTGAAGCAATGAACACACCAATACTCATGCCGACGATGCCCCATATTACTGCCATGATCGTAAAAAATCGTACGATAGTGATTTCATACTCACGGTCAATTGGGGCGACTGCTGTGTTTTGTAAACTCATTGGATGATTCCTTTACAGCCCGAATTATCAACAGAATTAACTAATTCTCCGCGTCATCTGTATCATTAATTTTGATAAACAGATGGTGGTTGCGGCACATGCTATTTTTGATTTACTTATTACAGTCAGGTTATTAACTATCAATCGAAACTTTTATTGTCTATTAGTTGGTACTAATGAACAGAGAGAAGCGTTTCAAATACACGACACTCATAGCTAATCGATAGTAGGATTGTTAATAACACGTTAAAGTGAATAAGAAGATGCGCCGTTTTCGAGCATCAGACATCTAATGAGGCTAAGTATTTATCTTAATTATTACCAAAAACCCGTACTAATGAAGATAGATACCAATATCCATAGGGTCATAAAAAATACATTGACCATAGATGTATGCTAGCGGCGGCTGACAAAAAAACATGTTTACGTAATGTTTAGTTAAAACTCCCGACTCTGTTTAAGGGTATTGTAACGCAAACCTAATAAAATATCATTAAGACTATGCGCTAAAATATAAACTCTTTGGTAAAAATCTCTGCAAACAACTTATCGTTGCTGCGTTATTTGTCTATTTTATACCCAATTTCCCTACTATTCTAGGGGTTAAAAAAAGATACTGTTATCAAGGTAAATGCCCAATTCCTATAAAGGTTTTGTAACAGTATTAGCATTAGTGCTATAAATAGGTTTTACTTATCATTAAGTCGCATCTTATAATGAAGCTAAGTATGATTGATAATAGAGCTTTTATAACACTATTGTTAGTACGTATTTTATGATTCAACCTCTAATCAGGTAAGGCTATGACGTAGCTTTAGCCTTATATAATACCAATTAAGGATAACAATATGGCAGTTTTTTTGACAGACGAATGGTTTGAGCAAGTTGAGCAGATGGGTCAGGAAGCGGGTGAGCTTAACTTACCGCCAGCATTAGATAATATGATTGTTAATTTAAAAGTATCTGATACTGAGCAAGATATCGAAGCTAACTTTGCTAACGGTTTATTGCACCGCGGTCTGAATGATGCGGCGACTACCACACTCTTACTTGATCGCAGTATCTTACAATCTATCATTACTGATTTTGATACCAATGAAATTATGGGTGCCTTTATGAGTGGTAAAATTCGTGTCGAAGGCGATATGTCACAATTGATGGCGGTACAAACGGCTCGTCCAAGTAGCGAACAAAAAGAACTTTATAGCCGTATTAAGTCAGTAACGACCATGGCGTAATATTTTATTGCCTCGTTTATTCTTAGCTAATTTTAAAAAAGTAGCTAAATGCAAAAGAGCCTTTAATCTTAGATTAGAGGCTCTTTTTATCGATATAGATTTGAAGAATTTTTTAATTAACTGGCTTTTACTTGCTGGGTTATGTTTTCCTGGTTTTCTTTGTAAATGGCTGCTTGTAGCCAAACATTCGCTTGCACATAGTCATGTACCTTAATAGAGGCAGTCTCTGGGGTGTTGAGTGCGCCAATACGCATCACAAATGGGTCGGCATCTTGTTCGCGCAGTGCTACCACATCAAATAAGATGATTGATTTACCATTAAAGACGGTTTCTTGCTTGCCGAGCACCTGACCTTGACACCAAGCTTCATCCTCTTGACCCAAGGTATCGCCAAACAGATAAGCACACATATGACCCAAGTTAATTTCTACTGGTGCCATTTGCGCTTCGGTTTCAGGCTTCCACTCACTGATTTGTTGCTGTAGATCATCGGGGATTTGGCCGTCATTCGCGGCGACGATATCGTTAAAGGCACGATGGTAGCGAATCGACTCTTGGTCTTCTACCATAATTACCTCGTTTTGTTCGCTCAGCTTAAACTCATGGGCCCAAGCGCTAAAATTCACAAAATATGAGGTGTCGCGTTGGTATAAATGGCGATTGGTCGTATACAGCTGATCAAAGGCGTAAATAATACTGCCGTCCGCTGTACGCAAGCGTAATACCGCATCGTGGGAGTTGTCGTTGGCAATGACACGCTCAATTTTACAGTTGAGCCCATAAGGACTATCGACACAAGGGTAGGCGTTGATAAAGCATTCAGGCTTCCCCTCTTTCATGGCCAGGACTTGATTGATATGACAAGGCTGATCTTCAGATAATAACAAGCAGCTATCTTGGGCACTCACATTGGGGTTGAGGCCTTTGGGCATTGCCGCCTGTTCGATCATTTTTTGTAGCCATGCTGGCACGTCATTGCTCATATCATCGGTCAAGATGCGCCAATGATCGGCGTGACCGGCGGTCTGCTCATCGGTCAAAGTGATTTTTGTGGGAGATTGAATGTTTTTATATTGATAATTAATGGTCATGAAAATACTCAAAATTAAGTCAGCGTGAGGTTTAGACCAAAAACTGCTATTGCTGATATACCTTCCCATATTTAACGGTCTTGGTTTTTGATAGCCAGCAATTATTCATCAGTCAAGGGTCAACAAACAACAATGAATGGTTAATGACAATTGTCTTTAGCATACAATATATAGGTATTGACGCAAGCAATAGCAAGTCCTTCATAAAAAATAGTAACAAAACCCAGTTTTTTAGTAAAAAATAACCGCAGTTTTTGCTAATGACTGGCATATATTAGCTAAATTGTGTCAAACTAGCTCCCTTTTGACGGCTGTCTTTGGCTCGTCTGAAACCCTTTTTTTTGTTCGATTTATATGTGAGCGTATCAAGTGCCGCCGTATGAAGCACTTGATACGACTGGTTTTATAGCATATACAAAGTCGCACGTAGATAAGATAAAGAGTTTGAATATGTTTCGTCCTTTAGCGTTATTTATTGGCTTGCGATACACCCGCGCAGAGCGTAGTAATGGTTTTATCTCCTTTATATCGCTGATCTCGATGATTGGTCTGACTCTTGGGGTTGCCGTATTGATTACGGTGCTATCGGTCATGAATGGTTTCGACCGTGAACTAAAAACACGTATTTTGGGTATGGTGCCGCAAGCAACCGTGGTCTCGACTGAGATTATCGATGATTGGAAGCAATTGGCTGATGAAATTAAAGAAGACCCAGAAGTCGCCGCTGTAGCGCCTTTTATCCAGCTGCAAGGTATGCTGACCTCAAATGGTCAGGTCGCAGGGATTATGGTCACAGGCGTCGATCCTGAATACGAAAAAAATGTCTCAATCATCAACGAGCATATGGTCGAAGGTAGCATTGATACGTTGCATAACGGTGATTTCAGTATTGTGCTAGGCGAAGAGATGGTGCAATCTTTGGGGTTGCAGTTGGGTGATAAGGTGACTTTGGTGCTACCGGAAGCCTCTCCATCGCCTGCTGGCGTGATACCACGATTTAAGCGCTTCACCTTGACGGGTATATATACGATCAGTCCTGAGGTAGATAGTCTGATGGCGTTTATCCCGATGGGAGATGCAGCAAAACTGCTACGTCTGCCAGAAGGCGCACAGGGTGTACGTATGAAACTTGTGGATATTTTTAGTGCGCCAATAGCGGCAGAAAAAGCAGCAGCGATCGACCCTGGACGATTGTATCCTAGTAATTGGACACAGACGCATGGCAACTTATTTGGGGCGATTCAAATGGAAAAAGCAATGGTGGGTTTATTGCTATTCTTAATCATCTTGGTCGCCGCCTTTAACATTGTTTCAAGTTTGGTCATGCTGGTCACAGATAAAAAAGCAGACATCGCTATTCTAAAAACCTTTGGCGCCTCGCCGCGTTTGATTACTCAGGTGTTTATGGTGCAGGGTATCGTTATCGGCTTTATCGGTACGATTGCGGGCACGATATTGGGTGTGATATTTGCGCTGACGGTTAGTGATATTTTGGGCTTTATCAACCAGACCTTTGGCCTAAACTTATTTGATGCCTATTTTGTTAACTATCTGCCATCGCAGCTGCGCTTGACCGATGTGGTGTTGATTACGAGCGCCTCATTTATATTGAGCTTCTTGGCCACCATTTATCCAGCACGCCGAGCGGCTAAAATTCAGCCGGCGCAAACGCTACGTTACGAGTAATTAAAGGTATGAATGCCACTATAAATAAAATAAAGGAAGTGCTATGTCTGCGATTTTGAAGGCGACCAATATCAATAAGATATATGATGAAGGGGCGGTCAGTACTCAAGTATTGACCGGCTTAGATTTGAACGTCAATGCTGGGGAGCGCATTGCTATTGTTGGGACTAGTGGTTCAGGGAAAAGCACTTTGTTACACCTACTAGGTGGGCTTGATACGCCAACCAGCGGTGAAGTCTGGTTACATGGCCAGTTATTAAACAATATGAATGAGACTGAACGCGGTGCGATGCGCAATAAATACTTAGGGTTTATTTATCAATTTCACCATTTATTGGCAGAGTTTACCGCCATTGAAAACGTCGCCATGCCATTATTGATGCGCCCAAAAGTATCGACGACTGAAGCGCGTCAACAAGCCATTGATATTTTAACCAGTGTCGGTCTTGAGCATCGTTTGGCACATAGACCGGGTGAGCTATCAGGTGGTGAGCGTCAGCGTGTGGCGATAGCTCGTGCTCTGGTGACTAAGCCATCGCTTATTTTGGCAGATGAGCCAACAGGTAACTTGGATTATGATAACGCCCAAAGTGTTTTTGGGCTGTTAACAGAATTGCAAAACACCATGCAAACCGCTTTACTGATGGTGACTCATGATCGCAATTTAGCCGCACTTGCAGATCGGCAGTTATTATTGCGTAATGGTCATTGGGAACAGTATTAACAACGTTACGCAGCCAAAATAAATACACTGCTGACGGCATAAACAGCAGTGATGATATAGCAGTCTATCCATTGAATAGAGATGAGGATTATGGACAAAAACGAAGACCCGATTGCCGCCTTTGGTAGTGCCGAAGAAGGCAATGAGCCACTCAAGCCCTATATGGATCCGACGTTGTTCGATACGATTGATAAACAAGCACAAATAGATCTGCTTACGCCAGTTTTTGATGCGATCACCTTAGCCGGTGTTGATTACGATTTAAAGGCTCAAGACAGCGCGACGGGTAAGCGCTACACGTTACTCAAAAACGAAGAAGTGATTGGTGTGTTTATAATGGAAGAGAAGCTTACTGAACATATTCTTGAAGCGATGGAAAAAAATAGCGAAGACGATTGAGAGCGCTGTGCTGTGTTACATATTTTTTGGAGGAGTGTCTTAACGTTTAGGCGGTTTATCAGCTGCATTATTGGACTGGCGTTTTTGCCAGCTGGTGATGGTTTTATAGCGCCATATGGCTTTGAACGCTAAGCCGCATATAATGCTACTGATAACTGCCAAGATAGTTAAACCCAAACAAAAAGCAGTAATCGATACTGTGCCTTTATAAGTAATGAATGGATTGGCACCATCGGATACAATCCACAAACTAAAGTCAGAAATCATTCTACCGATAACCCGCAAGCTAATCATCGGCACGTCAAGAATTTTGGCGCCGATATAATACCCTGCATAAAACACAGGCAGTGTGGTTATCGGGTTGGTAATCCAAGTCAAACCAAGTGCCATTGGTACGTTAGCACGGAAAATAAGGGCGCCGATCAATGCCAATAACATCTGTCCAGGTAATGGGAAAAATGCACTAAGCACACCAATATATACCGCTTTATTTAGGCTATGACGATTAAAATGCCATAATCGTGGATCAGCCAAATGCGGTGCAAACAATTTTAAGGTGCGGCTTTCTAAGATTTTCTCTGGGGTAGGAAGCAGGTCTTTGAGACGTTTTTGGGGCACAGGATCGCCTTTAATCGTTAACTACAGTCCGCTCAAGCGCATTGATGGGCTGGTATAAAGTGAGGTTAGTAATAAAAAGCACTAATAAAAATATATGGAATGAGGATATTAGATAATCGTCGTTCAATATCTTTAATCAGTATAGGGTAATAATGATATAAATGCTATTGCACAAGGGGTGAGTTGCTAGTGTACTGGTTAATTGGTAGCTTAATTACTGTCGCTATGATGGGCGTTTTGGCAGTCGCGGATAATACGGCGTTGCCAACTCATTCGTTCCTGTTGGATATTAATAATAGCTTCTCTTTAGCATTAATTATTTTTGCCATTATATTGATCGTGATTGCCCAGTTTAAAATACCATCAGTACATATCAATAATACTGCTCAAAACCCTTCTAGCCATTGCCCTCGTAGCGCTAAACCTTCATTTCGCATTATATATTATTTGTCATTTTCTATATTAGCAATTGGGCTAATTATAGGAAGTGCAGTGCAAGCGTTGGTTAGCCATCAACATGCAGAAGCTGCAGCAATCTCTGAGCCTATGCGGGTACAAGCACTAGTGACTATCGAGGGGGTGAGTGATAGTGTCTATGATGCCAGCACAGAAAGTGGTTATCGACAAGTTGCTACTATTAGCCATATAACGCCCTTAGTGTCTAAGCTTACAGCGCAAGATTTAGATAATAGTAAGGTTAATTATTTAGAAGATGATAAAAATAGCCTAAGCAGTATCGACTTAAATAATCAAAACTCAGATACAAAAAAATTAAATACGGCCACTCTAACTCATAATAACAATCAAAACGTCAAATACCGTATATTGCTCAATGCTTATCCAAAGCATTCATCAAAGTCAGCTTCTCAAACTCCTTCTGGTAATAGCGAATTTACCAATTTAAATTATTTACAGCCTGGTGATCAGCTATTTATGAGTCTGACGCTGGCGCCGCTTGAGAGCTCTGAGCAAGCAATAAATAACCCGTCTGGCTTTGACAGCTATCGTTGGTTGCGAGGTCGTCATATCGATGGGGTCGCAAATATACTGGCTACCAGCGCATCGACTATTCCTAATACCGAGTCATTAGATCTGACCGCTTCTTCTGACTCATATTTTCAGCGTTTTCGTACCTATATTGACCAAGGACGTTGGCAGTTACGGCAGCATTTTCATAAGGGTTGGGAAGAAAAGACCACCGCACAGCAACAAGCTAAGGCAGTGACATTAAGCTTGCTTACAGGTGACCGCAGTTTAATCAACCGTGACACCAAAGATTTATACCAATTGGCGGGTATCTCACATCTACTTGCTATCTCAGGGACGCATGTATTGTTTTTAGCGATTATGCTATCCGGCACAGTCGTCTCGTTTTTTGATCGGCTATGGCCAGTATTTTACCGTCATATTCCGCGCTGGCAAGTACGCTGGTGGGTGATGATTGGTGCTGCTTTTATTTATGCGCTATTTACTGGCTTTGATGTGCCTGCTGCTCGTACCGCATGGATGTTATTAGCGATAGGTTTGGTGCGTTTAACGTTATTGCCTGTCGGTACGATGCGTGTATTGTTTGCGCTGGCTATACTGATGGCATGGCTCGATCCGTATGTATTATGGCAGGCTGGTTATTGGCTATCCTTTATTGCAGTGGCGCTATTACTCAAGTATGACGACAGCTCCTATCGGTATAGGCAATCCTCTTTACCTCATAAAAACAATTCTGATAAAGCGAGTGTGATCAATACTGTGTCACAGCACCTTTGGATAATAAGTAGACGGGTATTTAAACTCCAGTTTTGGCTATTTCTCACTTTATTACCTGTTACTTTATTACTGTTTGGCAAAGCATCATTGTGGGGTCTGGTTATTAACTTATTTGCCATTGGATTGTTTGGTTGGGTCATCGTGCCGCTTAATCTATTGGCAGGACTTTGTTATCTTTTATCACCTACTATCGCTGATAGTATTTGGCAGCTTGTCAGTGCACTCGTCGCCGGCTTGCATAAGCTGATGACGTGGTTGACCTCATTACCCGCATTGTCAGAAGCATGGCTTTATACACCAGTAAACATCGCCATATTGTTCATGGCCTTGCTGAGTATATTGCCGTGGTTATTACCCCGAGGGTTTGTCAACCGTTGGCTGGCACTTCCACCGTTAACCTTATTGATGATGACGGTATATGCCAATCAGCAGTCGCTAGCAGCGACACCGACTTTATATACTTTGCCAACGGGCGATCGATATATAAGTGCCGCTTTGTTGCAATATCCTGTTAATAATAAAGCCACTATTAAAAGTCATGATAATCCGTCGTCAGCGACAAATACAAACAAGGAAAATGTCAGTTGGCTACTGTTAACCGATCACAGAGATAGCTCCACAAGGACCATGCCAAGTCGTCTAACGGCCGCGCAGTTTTCTATAATGTTGGAACAGCAATTAGGCAGCTTATCCGTTGATAGGTTACAAGGCATCATCGTACAGAGCAGTAGTGCTGGTTTGACGGATACGCTCGCTGGTAATGATAACCAGAACCATGACTCTAATTTTAAACTCAAAAATTCTGAATTATTACCCATGACCGTGGCGCAGTTAAATCAGCGTTTACCCATTAGTCAATATTGGCAAGCAGGGCGTTCAGATCGTTGGCCTGCATTGCAGCGAGCGTATAAAGTCGCCAGCTCATCTACCAGTAAGGCAGACATAAGCGTGCAACGTTGTGAGCAAGGCAAACGCTGGCAGTTAACCAATGGTGAGTTGTCCATACAAGCGCTGACGGGTTGGAGTAAAGTGGGCGACGCCAGCGTGTGGGACTGTACGGTGGTGATCGATAGCCGCTTACCCTTACGCGTGCTAACATACAATGCGGCTGATCCGCTCAAATCATTACCGGTATCTGGGCAGACCCTCACGTCGAATAGCCAATTACCCGTTCAACAAACTGACGCTGCAAAATCACGGATTATCTTAAATGCCGATACGCATCAGCGCCTTTGGCAAATGTGGGAATTGCTGTGTTCAGTACAGCCCTATAATACATCTAAGTCTGGTAGTGTCCTTGAGCAAGCGACCACATTTAATAATGTCACATGGCTTGGACATAGCACATCGCATATAACGGCTGATGTGCTCAATCGTCAAAAAGTAAACCAGACCATAACCTACGATGATAAGGGTTTAGAGGCGGCGTGGTCTTTCAATGCTACGGTCGATGCTGTCGATATTGAGCCCTAAAATTTTTGCTTATATTATAAGCGTTACAATATAGTGATATTTCACAGTTATACTAGGGGCTGTATAGAATTCAGCTAAGGAACTGACAGAGACTATTTTTTAGGCAATTCGACGCCAAAAATAGTAAGTTTAGTTATTCTAAGCGCGATAGTTTTGGCTATGAAGTGGCAAAAAATAGTCCTGTTCCTTCGGACTGATGCTAAAATCGCCCCAGACGTTGTTGTAAATCTAGCTAAGGTCTCGACATTACCTTCGATTTACGCCTAGTCTGGAATTATTTTAGCGATCAGCAGTCCTAATAGATGAATTCTATACAGCCCCTATTGAACCATGATTAAAATACCACCATACTTAGCAACCTATTAATATAGATGGCCGTTATGGTGTGAAAGTATTTCAATATATAAGCATTAAATATAAGCACTAAATATATAGATATCTAAAGTGAAAACCAGCGTCTTACGGCGTCTATATTTTATATCGTTTCTTTTATCGTTTTAGATTGTTTCTGACTTAGGAAGTTATATGCCCAACTGGCCACCAGACCCTAACAAACGTCCTGATAATTCGCCAAATCAGCCAGCGCCGATGCAGCCACCAAGCCAGCCAACTGGACAAGAATGGCGACTGCTAGAAAACACCTTATTGGCGAGCGTGGTCGAACAACGCCGCTCGCGTCGTTGGGGTATCTTTTTTAAACTTTTGACCTTTGGTTATATTTTATTGATATTTTTGACCCTTGGTCGTGGGTGCAGTACCAAAGCACCCACGGGTCTAGATGGTGTCGACACCAGTAAGCCTCATTTGGCAGTGGTTGAGCTTCAAGGGACGATTAGTAGCGGTGATGTTGCCAATGCTTATGATGTCAACGAAGCCTTAACGCGTGCTTTTAAAAATAAAAACTCAAAAGCGGTGGCGTTAGATATTAACTCACCTGGCGGCTCGCCCGTACAGTCTGATGAAATTTGGCAGACGATGATAGATTTGCGCCAAGAGTATCCAGACAAAAAGCTTTACGCAGTGATTGGTGATATTGGTGCATCGGGTGCTTATTATATTGCTTCTGCAGCGGATGAGATTTATGTCAATCCATCAAGTTTGGTCGGCTCTATTGGTGTGATTATGCCAAGCTATAATATCAAAGGCTTAATGGACAAGGTTGGTGTCGAAGATCGCACCATTACTGCTGGTGAGTATAAAGACATCTTAAGCTTGTCACGTCCATTGACTGATTATGAAGAAAGTCATGTCGAAAAAGTACTGGCCAATACGCATAAACACTTTATCGATGCAGTCAAAGAAGGTCGCGGTGACCGTTTAAAAAACCCTGAACAAAACAAATTGTTTTCAGGATTGTTCTGGACAGGTGAGCAGTCTATTGAATTAGGGCTGGCAGATAAAAAAGGCAGTATCGCAAGCCTAGAGAAGCAATTAGAGCTTAATAGTGTGGTGAATTATAGCCCAACAGATCCGTTCCAGTTATTTATGGACCGCTTTGCCGTTAAGTTGGGTGCAGGCGTTGGCTCAAGCATCAATCTCGATGTGTTGCCCCAAGAAGAGGGTAACGCGCAGATGCGTTAAGTGTTTTATGTTTTAGATTTACTGTGTATGATTGTTAAGGCTGAGTATATGACTATGCTCAGCCTTAACTATATGTAAGATTCAATGATTATAAAAAACGTCCTAAATAACTATTTAAATCGATGAGAGCCTGTTATGAGTGATGAAATCAATTTGAACACCTTTGCTGCTTTGCCTGTTTCTAAAATAACAAATAAGCCTGTCCTACATTTTGCCCATGCTAATGGTATGCCAAGTGCAGTCTACCAGCCATTTTTTGAGAGGTTAGCAGAATTTTTTACTATTGAATATATTGCAATGTTGGGTGCGACACCTGATTATCCAGTGGATGACCATTGGCGTCGTCTCACACAACAGATTATTGATAGTGTGAGGAATGCCTGCGAAAAGCATGGTGTAAAGCAAGTAGTAGCAGTGGGGCACTCGCTTGGTGCGATGTGTACTTTACAGGCGCTGTATCGCGCACCAGAGTGTTTTTCCCAAGCGGTGCTCATGGATCCACCTTGGATTTATGGCAAGGTCAGCTTATTTTGGCACCTTGCCAAAACGGTAGACAGATTACCTATGATGAATAACCGCTTGATGGACAAACTATCACCAGCTGGTATCTCTAAACATCGCCGTGACGTTTGGGATAGTCGCTCAGATGCGTATGAAAAGATGCGGCATAAAGGATTTTTCAAAAACTTTGATGAGCGCAGTTTTCAAGGCTATATCGAGCACGGGTTACATGAACGTGCGGATGGCAAAGTGACATTGGCCATCCCGAAAGCCAGTGAGGTGGAAGTTTTTCGAACCAATCCCTCTTGGTATTGGCTCGCACCGAACCGTGGCCCTAAGGTTCCTGTGACCTTGATCATAGGTCAAGACAGTGTGTTTTTAAAACGCCAGTTTCCGCAACAAATACAGTCGCGTTTGGGTATTCCTTATAAGACTCATGCAGGTGGCCATATGTTCCCGCTCGAGCATCCAGAATCGGTCGCGTTGCAAGTGTTGACCTTGATTGAGCAGCAATTGCCAAAATAACCACTGATTATTATTTATACCAAACCCAAAAAGTACGATTAGCCGTGTCAAACTTGTTTAGTCTACAGTGCGTAGCACTTGCACTCGTTTTCCTTGCTACTCTAATTTTTGTGAATGGTATTACTTCAGTGTTATCTATATCCACGACAGATGTGAGCTGACAGAATATCCGTTTGAGTAACGACTCTATGCTAAAAAATGCTACTGGTTCGCACCATTTTACTCCGCAGCCTAAGCGCACCCCGCTGTTTTCACGATTGGGTGCGTTTCTACTGATCATCGGAATGCTGATAGCGTTTTTTATCAGCCAGTTGCTCGGCGTTTATGTCGCTGGCAAGCTAGTATTACCCGCTGCTAAAAACGCTACCGTAGGCGATATCTTCTTTTTTGGCAGTAGTGATGGCACGGTTGTAAGCCTGTCTATTATCATAGGCTGCGTGCTATTAGTAGCTATCAGCGTTTTAATTATTGGTTTAAAAGGGGGCAATAGCCGCCGGTATTTAGCGCTAAAGCCGTTCTCATTTACTGTAGGCATGGGGATGCTTGGGCTGCTATTAATATTTATGATTGGCAGTCAGGCGTTGACGTATTTACTGGATGAAGCACCGCTGTTGTTCGTAGATCCATTGTATGAATCTGTCAGCTCAGTATGGCTGCTGGTCTTCGCGATGGTGATTGTTGCGCCTTTATATGAAGAGTTGATATTTCGCGGACTATTGTGGTCAGCGATTGCCGAGCAATTCGCCTCGCCATCTGACTCTTCATCTAAATTGCCACTTAAATCAAAGCATCGAGGCGCAATAGTAGCAAGTGTCGTCACCAGTTTGATATTTGCGGTGATTCATGTGCAGTATGGTATCTATGAGATTAGCACCATTGTGGTATTGGCATTGATATTCTGTTACGCACGTTTCAAATCAGGCTCGTTATTACTGCCGATATTATTACACATCATTAATAATGGCGCGGCGATGGCGCAGTATCTTGCGCAAGTGGCTTAAATAAATAACGACTATTTCTAACTTTCAGCATATTACTATAGCCGTTGTCATGATGAGCAGGGCTGACTATTATTTGGGACGGACTATAGATTCAATTATGCATCAGGATTTAATAGTAGAACTTCATCCGCCGCGCGTTTGATATCGTCAATCGTTAACTGAGGCTTGCCACTCAAAGCCTGTCGCCATTTACGGGCGCCCATCAATCCCTGAAACAATCCTAAATAGTGCCTAGTCATTGTGGGTAGTGCCTCACCTTTAGCCATTTGCTCTTCTAAGTAGGGATAAAGTTGCGTTAGGATTTCTGAGCGCTTAGGAGCGGGTTTACCCCATAAACTATTAGACTCTGCCAATAGGTAAGGGTTGTGATAAAACGCGCGTCCAATCATCACGCCGTCGATATGCTGTAAGTGGGCTTCAATATCAGCAATGGTTTCTATGCCGCCATTAATCTCGATATCAAGCGCGGGAAAATCTTGCTTGAGGCGGTAAACGTCATTATAACGTAACGGTGGTATGTCGCGATTTTGTTTGGGACTCAATCCCTGCAACCATGCCGTACGTGCATGAACAATAAAGCGCGTGCATCCAGCAGCAGCGACTTTCTGTACAAAGTCTACCATAAACTCATAGCTGTCAAAGTCATCGATTCCGATGCGGTGTTTGACTGTGACGGGAATATCGACTGCCGCTTGCATGTGTTTGACCAAGTCAGCGACAGTATTGGGCTCTGCCATTAAGCAAGCGCCTATTTTATTGTGCTGCACGCGATCAGAGGGGCAGCCAACATTGATATTGACTTCGTCATAGCCGTACTGCTGAGCGAATTCAGCGCACTGGGTCATCTCTGTAATATCTGCACCACCGAGTTGCAGCACCAGTGGATGCTCGAGCGTATCAAAACGCAGATGCCGCGCGCGATTGCCATGAATGAGCGCGCCAGTACTAATCATCTCGGTATATAAATAGACATACGGATTAAATAACCGTGCGAAATAACGGTAATCCGTCGTTGTCCAATCGATCATGGGGGCTACAGAGAGTCTTTTGTTGGTCATATCAACCATGGTGGTTAAGCCTTAATCTTTGAGGTTTTTTAGAGAAAGTATTTTAATCTGTCAGGGTGCTAGTTGGTGACACATCCTAAATGACATGATCGATTTTTTTAAATTCGGGTAAGTTGTAAAAATATATCCCCATGATGATACCGATAAAGCCAATGAAAGCGATATACAAAGCGGGTGAGAAACTTACATATAACGTGGCATAACCAAGTCCAAAAGGTACTAACACCCCCACAATACCATAGGCCACATTATAACAAAATGCCATTCCCGTTAATCGTACGTTAGTCGGAAATAACTGCACGATGATGGCAGGTATCATGCCAACGATGCCCGCACAAAAACCTAAAAGCGCGTACATAATGAGGATATAGTCAGCGCCTGACTGTAGATGGTAAAAAAAGGCAAGCATCTGCGCAATCAGTAAGATAGAACCTATTGTTAAAATCTTACCAAAATTTTGATGATTGGATATGATGCCATAAAACACACAGCCAAAAATCATAAATACGACACCCAGACTGTGTGAAAATCCAAATAAATCATTGTTTAAATTAAATTGTAATTCAATCAAATCAGGCAGTAAAAGCACGATCACGGTCGTTATGCTAGAAATAATTAGGGTAAGTAGCATACCGATAAATAGTGAATGCTTACAGTGCTTAAAAAGCAGAGTAAATGGCTTGATAACATACTCACTCGGTTTTACATTTTTCATCTCAATAAAAAATGGCGATTCCTCTATCCATCGCCAGGTCAATAACGGCAAAAGACTCAATATGGCCGCGATGAAAAACGGTATGCGCCAACCATAGTCAGCCAACTGCCCCGTGCTCATAGAGTTGCTTAGCCACAGAAAAAAAGCATTAGAGAATAGGACGCCAACATAGAAACTGGCAGTGACATAGCTACAGCCCACAGATAAGTACAGCCGTGGCACATGCTCTGCCACAAACACCCAAGCGAGTGGTACATAAACTCCAAACGCCATCCCTTGTATCAGCCGTAACACAATAAATAATACTGGCGCCATCAATCCCCATTGTGCGTAAGTCGGCAAGCAAGCCATCGCTAATAAGCTGGCTGCAGTGACCAGTATGCTAAATAATAGCATGGGTTTTCGGCCCTTAATATCTCCATAACGACCAAATATAATGCCACCAACAGGACGTGCCAAATAACCAATCACAAAAAGCCCAAGCCCTTGCATTTTTGTCATAGCAGGGTTGATATTCGCGGGGAAAAAATTTGCAGCCACAATATCCGAAAGATATAGATAGATCAAAAAATCAAAAAATGCGACAGCGCTGCTAAAACAGATAAACAGTACAGTGTTTCTGTCTTTAGAAGACATGAGTGCGTATTGGGAGCGAGAGGGCATAATAGGTTGCACATCCACATATGAAAGTGTTCATTAAAACGGTTGGTATTTCAAGAGCCGTTTATAATAGAAAACGACAAATCAGTATCAACTAATACTGATTTGTCGGAACAGTAAATTTAAGTATTTAGATTCTTAGATTAACACATGAAGTGCAATATCAAATGCGAGGTGAAAAAAAGACCTAGATGCGCTAGCATCAAAGT
>NZ_RRYX01000255.1:0-690 GCF_014861375.1 Psychrobacter sp. FME5
AACAATTAAATGTCCTAGCGTACTAAGCTGCCAGCCATTTGAAGTAGCCGTAAAGATAAGTACGCCTATGAGCAACAGTATTAAGGCGATACTCCAACCCATTAAATGAGTGTCACGGCGTTCTGAAACTAAAGTCGGAATAACCTCATCGGTATGTTGACGACTTTGGCTCACGATTAACCATATCACCAATGGGGCACCAAGAATGGCCGTCATTGCATCAGCGGGGATATTTAGGCTTAAATAATGTTGTAACAGCGTCGTAGCATTACTGGTGATCCATAATAACAGTGCCCCAAACACATAACCCAATAGCAAACGGTAACCAATACGCCGTACCGAAAACACATTCACCAGTGTAGCAGCCCCTAAGCCAATAAAACCAATAGGGCCCACGCGACTAACGACAAGGGCGGTCAGTATTGCCACCAATCCTACTACCAAACCACGAATGAGGTTGATAGGAACGCCCAAGCTTTTGGCTTGCCTATCATCTAAGCTCATTATTTCTAATGGTTTTAATAAAGGCATTAAGCTAATAAAGGCGACCACACTAGCGATGCTTAATACGGCAGATACTTGCCAGTTATTCTGCGTGAGACTGCCTGCAGCCCAAACCATGACGTTTAAGGTTTCTTCAGCATAATAAATCAATAATAAAGCAGTAATAGCGCCCAATAAAATATTGGT
>NZ_RRYX01000256.1:0-685 GCF_014861375.1 Psychrobacter sp. FME5
CTTGAGGAAATATGAGTTTAATATAAGCGCTTTCTTGATCTGCCGGAAAATCAGTCAGTCCAGCACCGCCAAGCGTGACGCGGCACATCTGTGGCGTTATGTATTTGGTGCGAACAACATTCAATGTTCTTGGAGCAGGTTTTGCCATTTTAATGCCTTTCTTAATTTAAGTGTTTCATTTTTCAAGTGATCAGTTTAGATAACGCCAGTATATAAGACAGGCATTCTCTAGTAATGATAAGCTCTATATTGTTTAAAAGTTGGCCTTTAGGCTTACGGACATCTGGCGCTCAGGTCCCATCCAGCAGTTATTGCTATCGTAGCAAGTACCGACATAGGTTTTATCAAACAAATTATTGATACTAGCGCCAACAGTGAGCATCGGATTGATTTGATAGCTGCCACCAATATCTACCAATGTCACACTTGGCAGCTCGTCTGAATTTTGCTTATCAAGCTGCATGCCGCCTTCATAGCGAACCCCTGCATTGAGGGTCAATTTATCTGTGGCGTAATAGTCTGCCCACAGTGTCGCCTTGTGCTTAGCAGTTTGGGCAGGAGTGTTACCGACCACGTCAGGGTTGAATTCATCTTCGGTAATCTCAGCGTCGGTATAGCTGTAGTTTGCAGTAATATCTACCCAATCACTTAGCATGTGGCTGCCTGAAACCTCGAACCCTTTAGA
>NZ_RRYX01000257.1:0-678 GCF_014861375.1 Psychrobacter sp. FME5
GATAAAGTCAGTATCGAGTATCAGGTTAAACGACCAAAGACTGCTAATATCATCATGGACACCACTTACTTTGGTCGCAAGTTTGGGTTAATGGTCTTTATGGATAACACCACTAAAACCGTTCTTTATTACGCGATAGTGAGTCATGAAACTAATAGTGCCTATAAGCAAGGGATTGATCACCTAGCATCGTTAGGCGTTGATATACAAAGTATTACCTGCGATGGTAGACGAGGACTGCGTACGTTATTTACCTGTACCCCATGCCAGATGTGCCAGTTTCATCAAATACAAATAGTGACCCGCTACCTCACTCGTCGCCCTAAGAACATCGCCAGTATTGAGCTTAGACAGCTCGCTTTAAACATAATACAGCTTGATAAGACAGCGTTCATAAAGCGCTTAGATCACTGGTATTTGACTCATGAAGCCTATCTTAGTGAACGTAGTACCAATGAGGATACTGGTAGAACGTGGTACACGCACAAGCGTCTTAGAAGTGCTTATCGTAGTCTACGAACCAATAGTAACTGGCGGTTTACTTATCGAGAATATGAGCACTTAGATATACCAAATACGACCAATTCTCTTGAAGGGTTATTCAGTGAGCTAAAGCGACAATTGCACAGTCATCATGGGTTAAATGAGTACCGTAAGTTACGGTTTATTAAAGACTTT
>NZ_RRYX01000258.1:0-668 GCF_014861375.1 Psychrobacter sp. FME5
TTCTTTGGGTTATTATAACCTCTTAGAAGCTGTCCAATTTTATTATGCCACTACAGTATAGGTTATGCTGGTTAATGCCTCTACTCGTTGGAACGAGGCTTTAACTCCTTAGATTAACACATGAAGTGCAATATCAAATGCGAGGTGAAAAAAAGACCTAGATGCGCTAGCATCAAAGTCTTTATCCACCGACCAAAGTGAGATTGCAACCATGAACTATACACATCTAAGCCTAGGGGAACGATACCAGATTTATGCCCTTATAGGGGCAGAACATAGTATTAAATTTATAGCTGACACATTAGGAAGAAGTCCTAGCACCATATCAAGAGAGATCAGACGCAATAAAAGCCTTCGAGGTTACCGAGCTAATCATGCTAATAACAAGGCTTGTGACAGACGCTCTAACAATGCTTTCACTATCATCGCTGATGTATGGGATTGGGTCACAGATAAGCTAAAAGACAGCTGGAGTCCTGAACAAATAGCCGGAGTTCATGGTGGTATTAGTCACATGAGCATCTATCGCTATATCTGGAGGGACAAGAGACAAGGCGGCACGTTATGGCAGTGTCTCAGACGCAAAGCCAAACCTTACCGTAAGCGACTAACAGCTGAGACCCGAGGCCGTATCAACGACAGAGTCTCGATTCATGAGCGCCCTTGTA
>NZ_RRYX01000259.1:0-652 GCF_014861375.1 Psychrobacter sp. FME5
GCAATCGCACGATACTGCTTAATCTTGGCAAAGAAGTTCTCTATTAGGTGCCTCGCTTTATAAAGCTCTTTATCGAAGTCTCTTGGCTGCAGCCGATGACACTTAGATGGTATAACTGCATTACCTTGCACTGCTTTAATCGGTTCAATAACGCGGGCATCAGCATCGTAAGCTTTATCGGCAAGCCACGTTTGGCTAATACTGACATCAAGCAATTCATCTGAGCCACACAGGTCATGAGCTGCCCCACCTGTTAGATAAAAGCCAGTAGGATTGCCTAATGCATCTGTTCGAGTATGTATTTTAGTCGTCAGTCCACCTTTGCTGCGTCCAATGGCTTGATCCCTTTTTTTCCAGCACTGTGCTGGTGGGCTTTAACAATCGTGGCATCTAGCATGGCATATTCGTCATCGGATTGTTCAGAGAGTTGATTAAAAACCTGCTTCCATACGCCTTTTTTTGACCAGCGACTAAAACGAGTATGAATCACTCTGAAGTCGCCAAAGCGTTCAGGTAGGTCACGCCAAGGTATGCCGGTCTTGTAACGGTACAGAACCGCTTCTACGAACAAGCGGTTATCCTTTGCAGTAATACCAACGTCACTTGGTTTACCAGGTAGAATGTCTTTAATTCTCTCCCATTGGTCATCACG
>NZ_RRYX01000260.1:0-614 GCF_014861375.1 Psychrobacter sp. FME5
TTTGGCAAGCCCAATACCATCTATAAAGCTTACCAGCGCTGGTCTCGCAGTAATAAGCTGATTGCATTGTTTACGTTACTGATCAAGGACGCAGACCTTGAATGGGTCTTTATCGATGGCACTCATATTAAAGCGCATCAACACAGCAGTGGTGGCAATGAGAATGCGCAGGCTATTAGTAAAAGTGTTGCAGGACGCGCGACCAAGATTCATTTGGCAGTTGATGCTCATGGCAATCCACTCACTTTTATCTTGTCAGATGGTACAACCCACGATGTTAAAGTCGCTCCTGACTTAATAGACAAGGTTGATTTGAGCGATACAGAGGTTTTATGTGCCGATAAAGGCTATGATTCTGATGCGCTACGAGCCCATATTGAACAAGCAGGGACGTGTGATAACATCCCTCGGAAACGAAATACAAAGTCCTCTAACGACCATATGGACTGGAACTTGTACAAGGTACGCCACTTAGTAGAAAATGCTTTTGCTAAGCTAAAACAGTATAGGGCAGTTGCCACCAGATTTGATAAGCTCAAGCAGAGTTATGAGAATACGGTCGCTCTCGCTTGCGCTTATATCTGGCTGAAATTATGAATGTTCAACACGCCCTA
>NZ_RRYX01000261.1:0-610 GCF_014861375.1 Psychrobacter sp. FME5
GATACCGTTATCGGTCAGCATCACAAGCAAGCGATTGTAACGCTCGTTGAACGTAAAACAGGACTGCTTAAAATGAAGCGTGTGGGTCATAAAACGGCACAGCAAGTATCAGAGGCAATGATAGGTATCCTAAAGCCAGTGAGGTTGCAGGTTAAGACCATTACCTCTGACAATGGTAAAGAGTTTGCTCAGCATAAGAAGGTGAAACGAAAGCTCTTTAGCGCTTTCTTCTTTGCCGATGCTTATGCGTCATGGCAGCGAGGAACCAACGAGAATACCAACGGCTTAATCAGAGAGTTCTTGCCTAAGGGTTGTGACTTTAGACAAGTCTCTGATAATGAGATACAGGACATTGAGAATAAACTAAACAACAGACCAAGAAAACGCTTAGGGTTTAAAACGCCCAATCAGGTGTTCTATAATATAATTTAGCGTTGCACTTGGTATGTTAATCTAAGTTTCAAAAAAACTGCCATAAAATATCTAGGGGTCAAAAAAGCAGGAAAGAAAACCCTAAAATCCACCATTCAATTTAGCCTAGCCAAAGGCAAGAAACTGACCATTGACGTGTGGGACAGCTATAACCTAGCTCTCTACACCATCAATACTT
>NZ_RRYX01000026.1:0-31520 GCF_014861375.1 Psychrobacter sp. FME5
TGGTGTTCTTTTACATCAATTATGGCTACGTCTGATGCCAGCATACTTTTTAGAACACCACCAAAAAACGTAGTATAACACAAAGGTCAAAGTGCATACCTTACTTAACATAAGTGAGATAATTTAGTACTTTAACGGTACGCAACAGATATTGATGTTTATATATAAATGTAGTAATTATTTATAATAAAACAGCAGTATCTTATAATAGAACAGTAATGCTATAACAGTAATGCTATATAGTCGGTTCTAAAACAGATACGTTATGATATGTATATATAACCAATCTAAATAGCGTATAATAGCCCGTTCAAATTTCTACATTGAGAAATGTAAAAAACCAACCCGATTCAAGGATATTATTATGAAAGATGAAAAACTACAGAAAGCCCTCGCTCGTATGGGTCTTGGCTCACGTCGTCAGATGGAAGAAGTGATTAAAGCAGGTCGCGTATCTGTCAATGACGGCCCAGCTACCATCGGTGATCGCGTCGAGCAAGGCGATGAGATTCGTGTTGATGGTCGTCAGATCAAATACACTGCCGAAAATGAGAAACGCCGCCGCGTCTTGGCTTACTATAAGCCTGAAGGCGAAGTTTGCTCTGCTAAGGACCCAGAAGGTCGTCCAACCGTTTTTGAACGCCTACCAAAACTGACTCATGACCGCTGGGTAATGGTTGGACGCTTGGATATCAACTCTACGGGGCTATTATTATTTACCAACGATGGTGAGATGGCGCATCGCTTGATGCATCCGTCTAGCGAAGTGACGCGTGAATATGCGGTACGTGTACTTGGCGAAGTCACCTCTGATATCGCGCGTACGTTGACTGCTGGTGTCATGCTAGAAGATGGTATGGCGCAGTTTGAAGACATCAAAGAAGGTGGCGGCGAAGGCGTCAACAAGTGGTATCACGTCAAGCTAAAAGAAGGCCGTAACCGCGAAGTACGTCGTTTATTCGAGTCGCAAGGCCTTAAGGTTAGTCGCCTATTACGCACGCGCTATGGGTCGATTGCGCTGCCTAAAGAGCTACGCACGGGGCGTTTCTTAGAGCTGGATAAAAAAGATATTAACACCCTAACGGATTTAGTGAGCTTGCGTCCACGTCACGGTACGGGTCTACACGGTGCTGCCAAAGAGAAACAAGAACGTATTAAAAACAAGCCACTAAAAGCACGTCGCAGTGACAGCCGTAACGATAATAACCGTAGCGATAGTCGTAATAATGATAGTAACCGTAGTAGCAGCGCTAAACCTAAGAGCAGTGCTAGCCCTGCCAGCCGTGGTACGCGTAATAGTCGTGACCGTAACGATAAGCGTTAATAAGTTTAAGCATAAAAAAATGGCCGTTGATAAACTATCAATGGCCATTTTTTTGTTTTGGAATTAATCAGAAAGTTAAGTATCGTCGCTTCAACTTAAAAAATACAGCACGCTAATACAGCTGTACTATAGTTAAAATACTTTAAAAACGCTACGATACTGCTGGTATAGTTTTTTTGTAGCCTCTGTCTGCGTAGGCACAGCAAGCAAGAAAAAATGGTACCGGCAGTACATGATGTATCAATTTTACGTTTCACTGACTATAGTTTTACTATAATCAGCGGTGCGCATGGCGCACCCTACGAAATCTATCACCAGAAATCTAGCCACTTTTTATGGGAACACGCGTTAGCTGTCGTGGCTCTCAATATAACTGTCCATTACTCGTAATTGTTGTAACTGCTGCGCCTCCATTTGCGCTAACAGTTTATCCAAGCGTTGCTCGATATTGTTAAGTACCTTTTGTAATAACTCATTGGCCTCAGATTTTTCTCCATCCTTTGCTTCATTCACATGGTTGGCATTTATATTAATGTTGGTTAAATGGTAATAACTGGCAAGCATTTCAGGCAGCCGAGTATGCAGCATTTTATGCAATACAAATTGTTGTTCAGTGACTGCGGGCGTCTTACTCTGGTCTGGCAATGCTTTTTGATAGGCTTGATAGCTATTCACTTTTTCATCGATACGTTGTAATTGATGCAGCTGGTTATCTGACAGGTTTTTAAGGTGTTTTTTATTCAAATTAAGCTGTTGCCATTTTATATGCGATAACGATAACGGTGCTTTAGCGTCTTGATAAACGAGGACGCCAGGTGTAATGCCAACCGCCTGATGAAAGGCGTGCCAGCCTTTTCTTCCTAGATACAAGACCGTCATTGTCGACACGACACCAACGCCTATCAAGATACTCATATCGGCTCACTTTTTATCGTTTTATTGTTCAAACATTGCAGCATACGATTGACGGTTTGTTATTGGTATAGTTGATTCACTTTAAAACCGATACAAGTGCTACTGGAGTAAATTTTTCGCAGCCTCTGTCACGCTGGCGAACAGCAAGCAAGAAAAGTTTATAACAGTAGCACGTGGCTATTTATTTTATTACAATCGTATCGGTTTTATTTAGAACTGCCTATAGTCCGTTATTTATAACTTAACATTCTCAGTATTAGCGTCATCACCCGCTGGGTTTTTAATGACTTTAACCTCAGCTGCACTACTATTTAGTTGCTGTAGTTCAGAGTTACTGCTTGGGTTATCAAAACGCTGCTGTAAATAGCGATTGGTCGCAAGTAGCTTTTGCCCATCCTGATGATACGAGGCATTTAGCAAATCATCAAACTGGATATTAATCGTCCCCAGTACCTCTAGCAGTGCTTCTTTACCAGTGACATCAGAGTGCTTAATTTTCGTATTATCAGCAAGCGCCCCTTCCCCCACATCTAAATCATGCAAACGGCGGTAATCAGTGACCGCTTGTGGCACGTGTTTATCCATCAAGTTTTGAATCATAATATAGGTTTCGTTGACCGTATCTTTGTCATCTATCTTGCCATCGTTATTGGTATCACCATAAATGACTCGCAGCTTCTCACCTTTTTGATTAATCTGATCGAGTGCTGTTCTCACTTCTGTTGGTAAGCTTTTTTCAGGGATATAACCCAACTGCGGCATTGCTTTATATTCAAGCATCTTGGGTGCGGTGACTTTTTTGATACCACGATAACCCAGATATAACCCAGCTGCTGGTAGCACCCCATATAGAACAAACATTACGAGCATCGCCGTGATTTGGGTCATGAGACTGTCCTTATGATTTAACAGAATGGTTGGGCAAGGTTATTATTATTTTATATAGAGTCGGTGAACAGTAAAACTAGTACATCTGTATTAACGTGCTATTGGTATCTTTTATATTTAAGACTGACCATAGCTTTTACTATTAAACAAAAAAATAAGGCTATATTAAAGCCTTATATTGTTATGTATTGAGCCGATTGTGTTTAGGGCATGTCCTAATGATATAGTCGATTCCAAATAAAACAGATACGTTATATTCCAACGCGGAACTGGTATAAACTTTTCTGGCTTGCTGTGCCTACACCGACAGAGGCCACGTAACATTCATCCCATTCCCACTGTATCGTTTTAATATTGAATTCACTATACTAGGGCGTGTCCTCAATCTAAACGATAATACCTAAATGGGCTAAAAATGGCTAAATAAAAGCTAGCTTTGGGTACGGCTTTTGACATAACGGTGGGTTGAGGCCAGACGGTTCATGACGGTTTGGTGCAGTTCGTCTAATAGCTCATCAAGCTCATAATCAATCTCTAAAAATAAATCAGTGAGCATATCGCCTGCGGTCATCTTTCCCTGCATCATGTTGTTTTTGGTACGGTGCGGGCTAAAGCGTTGTAGCTGCTCATAGTGATGTAGCGCTTCTGGAATGCTTTCGGACACCAGCTTATCAATGACGAATTGCCGCTCATTATGTTGCTGCTGTTGTTGCTCATTGAGCTCGCTACTCCATTCACGGTAGCGTTTTAGCTTACCATTGATTCGATCTAATATGGCGACAGCCTCAATGGGCATGGCGTTTAGAGTGGCAGCATCGACCACATCAACAAGCTCAGTCATAATCGGACAGCGTCCATGTTTGAGATACCATAACGTATCTGGGTCAAAAGGTGGTCTATTGGTCGGGCGCATCTGAGCACGATTGGACAAATAACGATCGGTCAGAGGCGTCGGCGAGCCGATGTCACGCACTTGCGCTAGTGCATCACAAATACGATCAGCACGCTTAGGCGGGGTCAGCACAGAACGTTGTCTATTGGCTTGGTTGCTTTCTTGATTAATTTCTTGGCTGCTTTCTTGATTGACGCTAGCACTATCGACACTGTTATTATCGACATTATTGTTATCGACACTAGTATTATTGACACCATCTGCATCATGATAGGCAGACATTTTCTGTGCATTTTTAGCCGCTTGCGTAGGCAGGTCATCTTGAGCTTGCCCAAATGATTTTAGCATTCTCGTCAAACTTACGACCATGACCTACCCCGCCCCGTGCATGCTTATTGCGCTCGTATTGCATAGATTTATTCAATAGCGTATCTTAACAGCTTTTTACGACACTGCCAGTAAACAAAGTGTCAAAACACCTACTCTGCCACCTATTAAGCATACTATGAACGCTGCTGATTATTTTTCTGGTTTCTTGCTCGGGCTATCGCTCATCATCGCCATTGGTTCACAAAACGCCTTTGTACTCAAACAAGGGCTTAAACGCGAGCACATATTTTTTGTTTGCTTGTTTTGTGCAGTCAGTGACGCGTTTTTAATCTCTGCGGGCGTGGGTGGTTTTGGTGCAGTAACGGCACGCTATCCGCAAGTTGTCAACGTCGCAAAATTCGCTGGCGTTATATTTTTATTAGGTTATGGGTTGCAAAGCCTATATGCCAGTGTGCGTGTATCTCATGCGCTTACCGTCGATGGACAGGTCGTGACCAGTTTAAGAAAAGCGTTGCTCTTATGCTTTGGTTTTACCTGGCTCAACCCACACGTCTACCTAGATACATTGGTCCTCGTTGGCATGGTTTCAACCGGTGCTAGCAGTAAACTGACATTTGCAGTTGGTGCGGTTAGTGCATCGTTCTTTTTCTTTTTTGCCTTGGGCTATGGTGCGCAATTGCTCAGGCCATTATTTGCCAAGCCAAAAGCGTGGAATATCCTCGATGCGCTCGTTGGCGTTCTAATGTTATATTTGGCTTGGCACCTTTACCAAAGTTAACCAGTTAATCAAAGCTAAAATGGCTATCAAACTTAATCTATAATCGATTTAATTTAAAAAAATACAGTGCTAATGAATGTGTCTTTCTTATTTAGACCTAACATATGGTTGGTTCAAAATAAAAGCGCTGCGATTGTAGTGAAGTAAATAGTAACGTGCTATTGGCTATAAACTTTTCTTGCTTGCTGTTCGCAGGCGTGACAGAGGCTACAAAAAATTTATAGCCAATAGCCCTGCATAGATTTTACAGTGAATTTATTATATAAAAACCAGAGAACCGAAAAAACACAGGCATAAAAAAACCAAACACGCTTAAACGTATTTGGTTTTTAACATCGTTTACTTTTATAGCCTATGACGCTTTTTTACGTTTTTTAGGCTGCACAAAAGCTAGATTTAAAAAATGCTCAAGCGAATCATCAAGAACGTCCAACCATGGCTCTGGCAGTTCGGGCGCTACGGTTCCTGTTAAGGTCGAGCGATAGGCCTTTTCCCTAAAGGTCATGATATTTTCGGCTTTATCTTTTTGCCATTCTTTTAGGATTTCACCCTGCTCTTCAACCGCAAATTCTGGATAATCGGTGGCATTGGTCAAATCACGAATATAAGCTGCCTGAAAATCGATTGAATCACTAACCGTGACGCACTTAGCATAAGTTGCTAACCATTTTTGCTCATCCGCTTCACGCGCTGCCAAATCTGGCAACTCGATATCACCCATAATAACGTCGCGTGCATACCATGCTTGCGTATCGAACATATTAAAGGTGAAGTATTGGTCTTGCATACCCAAATAAATCAGCTTTGGATTAGGCTGCCAAAAAATGCCTTTGTACAAGTTGGCTGGATATAAGCAGTTGTGGGTTTGCAAACGTAGCTCGTCTGGCATAAACGGGAAATGGAACAAATAACCCGTACACATGATGATCGCATCAAATTTTCGGCTGGTGCCATCGGCAAAGTGCGCCACATCGTCTTCAAAATGCGTCACTAACGGTACTTCTTTTATCCCTTCGGGCCACTCATAACCAAGCGCCTTACTACGATAGCTGATGGTCACAGATTTGGTACCATATTTATAGCACTGTGTACCAATATCTTCGGCAGAATAGCTACTACCGACCAGTAGTATATCTTCGTCTTTAAATTCTAGCGCATCACGGAAATCATGGGCGTGTAGGATACGTCCTGGGAACGTTTCTAACCCTTCAAAATATGGCATATTTGGGGTAGAGAAATGACCGGTCGCCACCACTACATAATCAAACTCTTCAACTTCTTGCTCACCCGTTTTATGGTTCATGACCGTCACGGTGAATTTTTGCGTGTCGTCATCGAATGCCACCCAACGTACAGGGCACTCAAAACGAATATATTTTTGGATATCTTGCTTGTCGATACGACCCATGATGTAGTCTTTTAGGACTTCACGTGGGGGATATGATGGGATAGCTTCACCAAAATGTTCATCGAACGAATAATCAGCAAATTCTAAGCATTCTTTGGGACCATTCGACCATAAATAGCGATACATACTGCCGTGAACGGGTTCACCGTTTCTATCTAAACCAGTACGCCAGCTATAATTCCACATACCACCGATGGCATTTTGCTTCTCATAACAAATTATTTCAGGTAAGTCTTTTACCCCGGCTAATCGAGCCGCTTCAAAGGCACGTAACTGTGCCAAACCACTTGGACCTGCACCTAAAATAGCAATTCTTTTCTTACTCAAGACTAACTCCTATAATATTGATGTTTCACAAGTATAACATAATTTCATGGATGATGTTTTTATGGTAGACTTTTGTTCATTGGTAGCATTTATTAAAGCCATGATTTACCTATAAAAAGTCACTATTAAGTTACTTTTGGAGGTGGCGCTGTTTAAGTTTTCCAATGGTTTTTAGTTGGCATTTATTGATAATATAGTCAGTGAAAAGTAAAATCGATACATCACGTACTGCAGGTACAGTTTTTTCTAGCTTGCTGTACCTACGCAGACAGAGGCTACAAAAAAACTATACCAGCAGTGTCGTAGCGTTTTTAAAGTATTTTAATTATAGTTGAAGTGTTTTTAGGGGCTGTATTTTTTACAGCCTCAAATTTAGAAAGGTGTTTTGAAAGATATTTTGAAAGAAGGCATGATAAGCAAAAAGCGCTAAGTAGGAAGAAGTGCAAAATGAAAAATAAGTTTTACATCAAATCAGGAAACAACGTACGCAAGCCATTGACGATAATTTCGATAGAAACCGCCGCTAATAACATACCCATAATTCGGCTCATGATGTTTAGACCTGTATCGCCCAATAGACGACTGATACGCCCTGCCGCCATCAACGCCAAATAACAAAATAAACTGATGAACAAACCGGCTATCAATATGGCAGATATTTGCAAGATACCTGAGACTTGTGAGGAATAAATAATCACGGTGGAGATACCGCCAGGTCCAATCATCATCGGAATAGCAATCGGTACAACCGCTGCTGCCATGGTTGGTGGCGCATCATGTAAGTGATCAACATCGAAGTTTTCTTGATCGGGCTTAACTGGGTTACCATCGCCATTCATCATATTAAGGGCGATTAAGAATACCAAAATACCACCTGCCAACTGAAACGAGCCGATTGAGATACCCAAGGCCTTTAGTAGTGTCTCGCCTGCTAGCGTAAAAAAACTGATGGTGATAAAAATCGTCAGACAAGCAACGCGTGCGACTTTACGGCGATTATGCATCGAATAACCGCGTGTCGAATCCAAAAATAACGTCAAGGCGCCAAAAGGATTAATCAATACCAAAAAGGCTAAAATTATTTTGATGATTTCAGTATTCACTGAGCGCTCGCTTGTTTATTGGTTAAATCGGGCAAAAAGATAAGGCCATCGTGCGAGTGCAACGATGACCTAATAATCGGTAACAGCGGCATTGTAGCATAGGCAGATAAGCCAATTAAATCATTAACTTCGCTTAATTTTTCTATCTGACCAAATCAATCAGCTTTCAATACAAGTTTGCCCTTTTCATAGCCAGTTAACAGCAGCGTTAATCATCAAATCAAGCAGTAACATTAACATTAGGCGCTAAAATCAAGGCCAATATCCAATGCAGTGGTACTGTGCGTTAAATAGCCCATCGCAATAAAATCAACACCAGTTTTTGCCACTGCTTGTACGGTTTCGGGTGTGATACCGCCTGATGCTTCGGTTTTGGCGCGACCTTTACACATGACGACAGCCTGCGCTAATATTTCAGGTGCCATATTGTCTAATAGCACCAAGCTCACGCCAGCATCGAGTGCTTGTTCTAATTGCTCTAAAGTATCGACTTCGACTTCAATCGGAATCAGATGCCCAGCAAAGTCTTGCGCTTGTTTAATAGCTGTTTTGATATCACCAGCGATGGCAATATGATTGTCTTTAATTAAAATCGCATCATCCAATCCTAAGCGATGATTGCGTCCGCCGCCGCAACGTACGGCGTATTTTTGGACAATACGTAAACCTGGGATGGTTTTACGGGTACAGGTAATTTGTGCCGGATATTCTGCAACGCTATCGGCAATTTTTTTGGTATCGGTCGCAATACCACTGAGATGGGTCATAAAGTTAAGCGCCGTACGTTCTGCTGTCAGCAAGTTTCGTGCATTACCGCGGACAATCGCCAATACTGCGCCAGCTTCGACTGTTTCACCATCATTAACTTGCGCCATAAACTCAATTTGCCCATCAATCAAGGCAAAAGATAAGCGCGCTAGATCCATACCGCATATTACTCCTGCTTGGCGCGCCTTAATCTGTAATTGCGCCTGCATATCGGCTGGAATAGTTGCTTGGGAGGTGACATCACCGCGTCGGCCCAAGTCTTCGGTTAATGCTGCTTCTACTAACGGCTTAAGTAATACTTCAGCCAATGCTGGCTCTTGTTTAACGGTCATTTTCGTCCCTTATCTTTGGGTGATGTTAGGTTAAATCTGCGTCTATTATGATAAATATTGTTTATTTAAACTCAAAATGAGCATAAATATAGCGCAAAGTTTATAGGCTCGCAAGAAAATCTCATAAATTAAAATTTCCAATAAACTTACAGGGCTTGATAATGATAGAGGCTGATAGCGATTGGTCGGCTATTTACGTTTAGGCAGTTTACTGTCCATCAGTAAGCTTTGTAGCTCAATATCGTGGCGGAAGCGATAGAGTTTGGCAGGGCGACCACGCTGGGCATTACTACTTTGCCCCGTTTCCATCACAAGGTTTTGTGAATCAAGCAATCGGCGGAAATTTTGCTTATGCAAGCGCACGCCTGATAGCGCTTCTACGCTTTGTTGCAACTGCGATAAAGTAAATACATCTGGCATCAAACCAAAGATAAGCGGTCGATACTCAATTTTAGCGCGTAATCTTGAGATGGCAGTAGCAATCACCCGGCGATGGTCATAATACATGGGCATACCAATCAACTGCGACCAATCTGTAGATAGTTTCGACTGCTCATTGGACGGATAAGTGGGCGGATAAGTAGGCGCTTCAGGAACTAAACCCGCTTCATATAACATCTCATAACGTAATAGCACGTGCTCGGCAACCCATTCTCTACTTTCATAAGCCTTATCACCATACAACTCATTATCAGTATCTTTATCTGTCGGGGCTTTACCCGTTAATATTTCCTCACTTAATCCCCAACACAAACCAATACGCTGACGACGACGGCGCTGGATAATGGAATCACTGGCGCTATCTGCCCAACCCAACAATGCTGGCACAATATGTTCCATAATTATATCGGGCATACCATTCAAGTGATTTTCCCATGGAAAATAATCGTACCAATCACGCCATAACGCTTGGCTTGGTAGCTGCTTTACTTGTGTTTCTTGCACCAATCCTAAGTAGCTCACATAAACCAGCGCATGACCATCGACGTTACGCCTACTGGTATCAACAAAGGTATAAAGCTGCTCCAAATAACCCAGCGGCTGCTGTGTTTGCTCCTCAACCCATTGACGCACGCCAGCTTGCAGCGAGCGATGCAATGGCATCAATGGGCCATTTGGCAACAGTTTACCTTGATCAACGGTTAAAACGCGCGCGGTGTGCTCAGTAATGGCAACAAGCACTGCGACAACTTCGGTCGTGCCGCTGCCTTGTTGATGGGCGTGTGAGTAAGACAACGTCATAGCTTTGAAGGTTTCCTATATATCTAAATATGCAATGAAGAAGTTGGAAGTGCGCTCTCTATAATAAATATACTTATATCAAGGCTGCTTAATGCTGCTTATAGCAACGCTTAGTATAGCGTGAAACTAAAACTATCATAGCTATAGTCAGTCCTAAATAAAATAAGGTCAAATATTATAAAAACGATGCTTAATAAAAAACACTTGTATTTATGCTCAAAATGAGCATAATTAAAACAGCTTATTTATCTACTGGTTTTAACTCACTCACTTTTAGCGGCATATAATTTGTCGTTTTGCCTCAAAGGTTTGCAATTATGAAAACTTATCCATACGACGCGCCCATCATGAGCAATGACAATCGCATTGCCACTCAAATGAACATCGAATATGCCAAAGCAAAAATGCCCGCAGATTTGCCGCGTAGTGAGCGCCTGAAAGTTGAAGAAAATATTAAGCAGTTATTAAAACAACATAACGCCGTATTAGTCGCCCATTATTATGTCGATCCTTTTATTCAAGATTTAGCTTTAGCCACAGGTGGCTGCGTCGGTGATTCACTAGAGATGGCACGCTTTGGTCAAGCGCATAGTGCGCAAACGCTAATAGTTGCTGGCGTACGCTTTATGGGTGAATCAGCCAAAATCTTAAGTATGGAAAAAACCATACTGATGCCAGACTTAGAAGCGGAATGCTCGCTTGATTTGGGCTGCCCTGCGGATGAATTCTCTGCCTTTTGTGATGCTCATCCTGAGCGTACGGTGGTGGTTTATGCCAATACCAGCGCGGCAGTAAAAGCACGGGCGGACTGGGTGGTTACCTCATCAGTGGGTATCGATATCGTTCGTCATTTGCATGCCCAAGGCGAGCCTATCATTTGGGGTCCTGACCGACACTTGGGTAAATATATTGCGCGTGAGACTGGGGCAGATATGCTGCTTTGGCAAGGCTCGTGTATGGTGCATAATGAATTTAAAGCCACTGAGCTTGAACAACTAAAAGCTGAGAACCCAACAGCTAAAGTCTTGGTACACCCTGAATCACTCGATAGCGTCGTAGCACTGGCTGATGTGGTGGGCTCGACCAGTAAGCTATTACAATCGACGTATGAAATGGATGCCGATACCTTTATTGTCGCCACCGATTTGGGCATCTTACACGAGATGCAAAAGCGCTCGCCAAACAAGCGCTTTTTGGCCGCACCTACCGCTGGTGAAAGTGCCAGCTGCAAGAGCTGTGCATTTTGCCCATGGATGGCGATGAATGGTTTGCAGGGTATCGAGCAATGCTTGACGCAGCGAAGCGGTGAAATTCTAATGACACCTGAGTTGGCAGCGGCAGCTAGAAAACCATTACAACGCATGCTTGATTTCGCTGAATCACAAAAACAACGGGTGGCAGCGAGCGGCGATATGGTTAAAGACCGTGCGCTGTTTGCTAATGTCGGGGCGGCATAATATGAGCGCAATATGGGTAAATGGTAAAGCCAGTTCTGAAGTGGCTAATGATTCTTATGAGCTTATACAAACGGACGTACTGATCATTGGTGCAGGTCTGGCTGGTTTAAGTACCGCTCTCGCCTTGCCAACGACGCTAAATATTACCGTATTGAGCAAAGCAGCATTAGAAGTTTGCTCGAGCCATTATGCGCAAGGTGGTATCGCGGCAAGTTTGCATGAAAACGACTCAGTAGATGATCATGTGGCCGATACTTTGGTTGCTGGGGCAGGATTATGTGCCGCTGAAAATACCAGTAGTATTCTAAGCGCAGGGCAGCAAGCGGTGCAATGGCTGTGCGAACAAGGTGTGCCCTTTACTCAAACTCCACAAGATAATGATACGCAAAACCACAGCGCAAAACCTTTAACTGAGCTACAAACTAACGACTTACATTTAACCAAAGAAGGCGGTCATGGCTGTAGACGCGTTGCCCACGCTGATGATGCCACTGGGCGATATGTGATGGAAACCTTAACTTTAAAAGCACAAGCGGCATCCAATATCGCACTATTACCCTATCATGAAGCACTGAGCCTTTTAAAAAATAATGATAAACAATGCCAAGGCGCACTGGTCTTTGATCATAACAACCAACGTCAACTGACTTTCCATAGTCGCGCAGTCGTCTTAGCCAGTGGCGGTTTGGGGCAATTATTTAAACGAGCCAGCGCGCCCAATGTTTGTGTCGGTGATGGCGTTATGATGGCATGGCAAGCTGGTTGCCGTTTGGCAAATTTAGAATTTATCCAGTTTCATCCAACCGGTTTAGCATTGGGTGACAGTAGCTTTTTGATATCTGAAGCCCTGCGCGGTGAAGGTGGTCGATTATATTGCCCAAAAACTGGCAAACGCTTTATGCTGGATATTGATGCGCGGGCTGAACTTGCACCACGCGATATCGTTGCTCGTGCCATTGCCGAACAAATCAACGATAATGGGCTTGGCTACGTCAATCTAGATGTCAGTCATTTGCCAGCGGAATTTTTACAGCAACATTTTCCGCAAATTTATCAGACGCTATTAAACCTCGGCATCGATATCACTACCGATTCTATTCCGGTTGCGCCCACTGCGCATTATAGTTGCGGCGGTGTGGTCACTGATGCCAATGGTGTAACCGATGTGGCAGGGCTTTATGCAGCTGGCGAAGTTGCTTATACAGGCTTACACGGTGCCAATCGCTTGGCAAGTAATTCGTTGTTAGAGTGCGTGGTGGTTGGGCGTAATATCGCCGCTGAGTTACCTCGCTATTTAACCGTAATGGAAAAATTAGCGACTGCTTCTTATGATAAGAATGCAGAGAAGCCAGCTATTGATATATGGACACCGCCCATACTAAAAGAAACACAACCCGTTACATTATCTGCCGCCACTCTGCTGCCACTCGACACTTATCAGCATAACGAACTAAAGAATGGATTAAACAGTGATAGTGAACTGACTGACATAACCGCCCAGCTCAAAGCATTAATGACCAATAACATGGGTATCAGTCGCAGTGCTGAGCAGTTAGAGCAAGCGCTGATAAAAATCGAGCAATGGCAACAACAGATAACCAACTATAAAGCCAATCATGGCAATATAAATAATGCGGACAGTTTTACTAGCTCGAATCAGTTAGCCAGTTTTCAGTTAGCACGGCAACTACAATTGGCGACTTTAATTGTTCAGTCTGCTTATCAACGCCTTGAAAGTCGCGGTGGGCATTATCGCAAGGATTATCCAAATTCAGCGGTATCGCCTAAGCCCAGCATCATTGAGCCATTATCAAATGGGCAAGAAGGTAGCATTACTTGTTTGCTTCAGCCTATAATCAAGCACACAGAGGCTAGAGCAGAAAAAGCAGTTGCTTATATCTAATACCAAACCCAAAAAGTACGATTAGCCGTGTCAAACTCGTTTAGTCTATAGTGCGTAGCACTTGCACTCGTTTTCCTTGCTACTCTAATTTTTGTGAATGGTATAATAGCGATGTAGGATTATTGTTCTAGGGCGTGTCCTCATTTTGAAAATGGTGATAAAAATGAGATAAATTGCTGTCAAACAAGGAAAATAGCACAGATAATATCAAGATATTAGCCAGCTATTTGACACAGTTTGGCAAGATTTAGCCATTTTTAGCCCATTTAGTTTATTTCGTTCAGATTGAGGACATGCCCTAGCCATTTCAAACACGGTTCATTACCGTTTCTACCTTTAAAAGTGCTGAATATATGGCTACTGATACACTATTTGTTATTGGTCTTATGATAGTAGTCAGTTTGACGTGGGGCACGCTGGCGATACCGCATTTTCGCAAGCGCCTGCCAAAGATTTATCTGATTGCCCGCTCTTGGTGGCTGATGTTAGCCGCGCTCTGCTTCTGTTATATGATTGCTAAAATAACCAATAACACCCAATACTTTCAATACGTTCAACTTCAGCCGCAAAATCCCACCCAAACCCAGTCATTATCGCACCCTTATCAATGGCTGCTTATCACGTTTTTTATATTAATCGGTCTGCGCGGTAGCTATGAGATCAAACGTTTATGGTGTATAGATAACAAATCACGGTTTATTCGCAAACTGCAAGCGCGCGGCTTGCAACCAAAAGCGATAGCTGATGAGAAAAACTTACAGTCAACCCACTCTTACGCTCGTCTAAATTTATTAGACCTGTTTTTTAGTGGTATCTTTATTTTATTAATAATTAGCCTTGTTACATTACAACAATTAACCTGGCAGCGTGAGCAATACGGTGTTTTATTGTTCGTGTTATTTGCTAGCCAGTTTAACGATATTGCGCAGTATTTATGTGGGCGATTGCTCGGACGCAAATTATTTAAGCGCGGTCTTGCGCCGAATATTAGCCCAAACAAAAGCATCGAAGGTGCTATTTTTGGTAGCTTTTTCGCGGCTCTATTGGCGTCGTTACTTGGTATTTGGCTAACCCCATTTGATTGGTGGCTAGGTTTATTGGCGGCCTATGGTTTGGCGGTCAGCGGTATCGCTGGCGATTTATTAGAATCAGCCTTTAAGCGTCAGCACGGGGTAAAAGATACAGGAACTTTACTTGCTGGGCATGGTGGCGTATTGGATAGAGTAGATAGTTTGCTGATTGGCGTGCCGTTATTTACCTTACTCTATTGGCTACTTGGTTAAATTTAACACAGCTATATTGATAGCAAAAAACTATTTATTTTTATCCAACTTACTACGTAATATCCAATTCAGTAACGGCTTGGGTAAGTGGTTTAGTACACCAGTAATATAACGCATGGGACGTGGAAATACCGCCAGTTCAATATCATTGTCAATCGCTTGCATAATATGCTCAACTGCCGTTTGTGTACTGATGATAAATGGTTTATGACTAGCATCGCCATCGTTCAAATCACGCAGTGCTTGGGTATCGATATAGCCTGGAGCAATACAATTCACTTGGATATCATAAGGCGCTAGTGCCGCTCGATAAGCACTGGCAGCCGCAATCATCGCACGTTTGCTTTTGGCATAAAGGCTGGCATAAGGATAATCCATGATGCCAGCGATAGAGGCGATACAGATAAGACTTGGTCTATGATTTTTGGTAAAACCCAGTGATTGATTCTGAAGATTTTCTTGATGCTTTAACTGCTCACTCGCCCATCTAAATACCTGCTCAAAGGCTTGAAAATTAATCGCTAGCATTTTATCGCTGTCTGCTTGATTGAGATGATGCACACGCTCATTAGTATAACTACCTGCACTATAAATTAGCCTTTGAAAACTAATACCTGACAAGCACTCTAATAACTTTTGTGTTTGAGCAATATCTTTTAAATCGCAGTTATAAGTCACGATATTAGGGTATTGGCTGTTAATATATTTTATCTTTGACGCACTATGACCAACAACACTCACTTGCCAGCCAAGCTGCTGATGATGCAGTGCCAATGCTAAACCAATACCACTCGTGCCACCTATGACGATAAGATGTGGAACGTCATTTGTAGAGCTAGCATCTAACCTAGTTTCTATAAGCGATGACTCTTTGATAGTTGTCATAGACTTTGCTGCTGTAGATAGTTAGCCGTACGCTGATAGCCATACTGCCACTGCGCCTGCATTTGCTGTACAAAGCCGTCATAATCGCTGTGCATCAGCTCGATTGTCATTTGCTTCATATTAAAGCGCTTTTGCACGTGCTGCCCTGCCAACTGCTCGCCGTTATCCGCAAATGGCAACCAATGTAGTTGACTGCTACTCTCAAACTTATCTTGATATGACTCAGTACTTGGTAAAAAACCATGTACCTGTGCCAAACGCGCATTAGGGTCAAAACCAAACACGCGCTGAATAGCAGGAGCAGCGAGCCATGAATCATAACCTGCCTTGGTCTCTGCAAATACCGTTTCTGCCAATTGGCAAGCCAGCTCGATAGGAGTTAGGTTAATCACGCCACCCAAACACCAGCCAAGCGTTTCAATATACGTTGGTGGCAGATAATACATATCTGCCAGCGAAGCACGAATCGCCGGCGCAAAATCCCACTGGCTCAAAACTTTAACAGACTGATGTATGCGTTCCTCAGCAAATACGTGCGCAGGTGATCGCATTTTTTTGTCAATGAGTTCTGATAAAGATGCCGTCAAACGTGGCGGTGCAAATAACAACTCTTGGAGCTTTAATTGCAGCTTTAATGGATGGTTAGGCGAAATGCGAGTAGCAGACTTTTGATAAAGGCGGCTAGCGATAATAGCTATCTCTGGGGTATTTTTATTGGTTTCGCTATCGGTTCTATGATGGTCATTGCTACTAGTATCAAAACCAGATAGATCATCAAGCCATTGACTCTCGTCATCAATGCGAAACATCGCTAACTGTTGCAATTCATCTAATAACTGCTCGTAACTATCGGCTTGCTGCTGTTCTTGCCGTTTAGATAGCTGCCTTGATAAGCGCCAACGTTTTAGTGCATGAGTCATATAGCGTATTTTTAGACGCTTACTGGCTTCATCTGGCGCGACATGCCTGATTGCAGCAATGACATGATACAACTCGCGGCTACACATCAATTGCTGCAAATCCTTAGGGTCAGGAGCGAGCTGTACTAGATAGGCTGATAAACTACCACCACAGGTACCAATGATAATATCTGGGGTCAAATCATGAGCCACTAGTGCCGCATAGCTGCCTAAATAATAACCAAAACGTGAGCCACCGCCTGAAAAAAGCTGCACACGCTGATAAGGCTTTATGCTGTTGTTACTCATCGATTATTCATCATTGGTCGTTGCTGTTTTAATCGCTAATGACACGGTAAAGATACCGAACTTATCGATACGCATCGCCACCTTTTTAAAGCCCGCACACTCAACCAATTGATCCATTTCAGCTTGTGAACGGCAGCGCATCACCCAACTACTACCGCGATGATTATTTAAGGTTTTACTGATAAACTCCTGCTCAGGGTGCCACGGCTGATTGGTATAAAGTAAATAACCACCAGATTTTAAGCTGTCATAAATGCCCGCCAATGCGGTGGCAGGGAGCGTGTTATCAGAAAACAACTCAAACACACCAGAGGCAATAGCGATATCAAATTTTGAATCGTCAAGACTTTTAATATTGCCACTCTTCTTCTGCGGGTTAGAATAACTGGCAGGGTCAAACGCATCTTTTTGACAAGTGATGACACGATTAGCAATCTCTAACTGCTCCGCTTTAGCTTGCAGTGCTTGAATATTATGACTTTCATAATCACGTAGCTCAGCATATAAGTTTTCAAACTCTGTTAATAAATCAAACGCATAAAAACCATGCCCACTAGCAATATCTAGTAGTTTTGGTTGAGTTGACTCATCAAGGCTGTTTTTATTAACTTGGTTTTGATTAGATTGGTTTTGATTGGCAAGTTTAATATCTGCCAACGCTTCACGTGCCAGCTCTAGTATATGCTCACGGCGGATACGAATCCCTTGCCAGCCGATATTACTGAGATAAAACTTATCGACCGCCTGACCAAATTTATTCTGACCACTCGGCTGATTATAATAAACATGATCGAGTGAATGACCGGAATCAAAACCATGCTCAAGTCCCGTCGCGATAGCGTCGCTAACATGACCGAATTTTTGCATGGCAAAACGCGTCAGCGCAAAGCTTGGATTAAAAGGCTTAATCGCTAAACGATCAACCTTGTCTTTACTGGCACTGTTAAGATGCGCGGTACGCAAATCGGGCGCTTGTGCGGGTGTACTAAATACTTGCTCAGCGAAATCAATACAATCGTCAAAGACATCTGCCTTATTGGTCTCATGAAAAATCGCATGATAGCTGTCTGGATACAGCTGCCAACGCTTATTAGTGGTATTAATCGCTTCATAAAAGTCACGCTCAGCTTGTTTATCAACCACATAGTCTTTACCTGCACACAATACAAAGGTTGGTACAGTAATAGCGCCCGCATCATCGAGTAAACGCTGTCCAGTCGCATGGGTATCGATAAGCAGATCGGTTGAGATACTATTTGAGATCAGCGGATCGGCATTATAGGCTTGCTGTGCTTGTTTATCATGGGTCAATACTTGCGCTTTGACGTAACTACTGACGCGTGACATCAGACCTAGCGTACGCGCGACCTTTAACGACGGTATCGCAAACGGCATATATAAGCGAATACGTAGCGCTGGCGTGCCGAGTATCATCCCGCGAATATTGGGCGCATAATCATGTACCCATGCTGCTGCGAGTACGGCACCAATACTACTGGCTACGATTAGCGTATCGTCAATGGCAATACCCGTCTGTCCAATAACCATTTGTACAAAGTCGTTTAAATCTCGCTCAAGCTGAGTCACGCTCTCGGCATGATCTTTGATACCACCCGAGCGCCCATTACCGCGCGCATCCCATGCAAACACTTGATAACCAGCTGCTGCAAACTGTTGTCCAAGCTCTGCTAAACGTCCCGAATGCTCATGACCACGATGCAATAAAACCACTTGGCGCTGTTGTGTATGTTGCTGCTTAGCTTTCTTTATCTCATCCAAAGGCATCGTTAGCCAGTAGCGGTAATAAATCGCCGTGCCATCATAAGCGTTATAGCAACTTTCACCATTGATAATGGCTTGCTTAGGCAAGTCGGTATCAGTGGTTATATACTTTGGTGCATCTTCATTATTTGTATTAATCGAGGGCATTATTTTGGACTCCAATAAGGAAGCTTTAACGGAATAATTGGGTGAAAAGGTATGAGAAGTAACATCGCTAAGTACAGCATGAAACGTATTTGACTGCTGCTTTGATAGTATATTTGATGTCTCTCTAAGCTTAGGCGGCTGACGCATTAAATATAAGTCTGCCATATAGCGTAAACGGTTCAGACAGGTTTTTATTAATAATGCCTCTGTCAGTAAACATAACTGCCCTATTCTGGCATGCGATAATGATAAAGGCGCTTTACTGCCTATAATTGCACCCAGTGTGCCTAATATAAAAGCCCGATCACTTTTACCTAACGGCCCTTGGTTTGCCCGAATATTTAGAGCTGCATCACTGGTTATCGCCAATAGCTCGGTGCTAGTACTAAGTGCAATCAGGTTAATAATATGGCGCTGGTTTGAGAAGACACCTCTTTCTAAAACTTGAGATGTGCTATTAGTAACATGAGGCATCAGACTGGCTAATAATGCCGTGTCTGCAATGAGATCTCCAGCCTCATTAAGTATCGCGCCAAGTTTTGACGCCTGCCCATGCTCACGCGCCATCATGCCATCGATGGCATTGAGTGCCATACGTATAAACAATGACGAAGGTAGTAGCAACCATAACGTCTGCTTTTCTGCTGCTGGCTTGGCAATCACATAAGCGGTTCCTACACTTAACAATACTGCTGACACCGTCACCTGATTAGCAGTGATATTTTGCTCGACCAACGTGTTACTTATTGGTCGCAATTGATCCTGAAACTGGGTCTTGAGCTGGTATAACGACATGATGCCCGCCAAATACATTGATTGTGTCAATGTAGCAACAAAAGTTGATCAGGTAAAGTATTAGAATTGGACTTAACGCAGCTTCAAAACTAATTCTAAGTCTTTTTTAAGTGATTTAAACAGAATCAAAACCAATATGTCATGTCATCACTACCATCCATTAAAATAATAATCATTAAGCAATAGCCTTGCATAATTTGCCATGAATATTATTTGTACATAACAGTATCGGTAGCCTGATATGTTACAATCCCCAGCTTCTTAGAAATGCCTTATTGAAAACATCTTTTAAAAAAACGCCGCGAGCCAATCACCATGCAAAGCATAGTTACTCTTGTTTTGGTATTAATGCCAATGTTTATTGGCTTTGCCATTCCTTCCAACCCTACTATGACTAAGCTTGCTGACAAAGGCCTATCTTATTTGATATTTATTATCTTAGCGCTGATTGGTATTGAGCTAGCACAAGTGGAAGGGCTTGGCAGCCAGATAGGCGAGATTGCGCTGTATGTCACTATACTATCGATATTGACGATTGGGTCGGGCTTATTTGCCCTCATGCTGTTTGATCGTCTGCGTCCATGGCACGCTAAAAAGCCCAGCGTCAAATCCAAAGAGCATCGCGTTAGTATTCGCGGTAGCCTCGCCCAAATCATTTGTGTGGCAATCGGCTTTGTGATTGGTTATTTCTTGCCAGCTGATTATATGCCACCTGAAAACAGCATGACGGTGATGCTGATGATATTAATCTTGCTGGTTGGTATTGGTCTTAAAGGCTCGGGGATTACCTTAAAAGAAGTGCTGCTCAACAAACGAGGCGTTGAGATGAGCATTATCTTTACCCTAGCCGTGCTGGTTGGCGGGCTTATCTTTGCGTTGATATTTAGCGATGTGTCATGGACCAAGGGTTTGGCACTGGCGTCAGGGTTTGGTTGGTATTCACTGTCAGCGATTATCATGACCGATGCTTATGGCGCTGTTTGGGGCAGTGTGGCGTTATTTAATGACTTGATACGTGAATTCTTTGCGTTGATATTTATCCCTGTGTTTATGCGTAAATATCCGTCCGCTTCCGTCGGGCTTGGCGGTGCGACCAGCTTGGATTTTACTTTGCCAATTATTCAGCAATCTGGCGGTCTAAAAGTCGTACCGTTAGCGATTAGCTTTGGTTTTATTATTAATATTGTCGCGCCAGTGCTGATGGTGGTATTTTCGGCGTTGGGGTAAATATAAGTTTTAACAGTAGATGGTGATTAAACTTCAAATACTGCCCTATTTAAACGGTTTGCAATGCTTGGCGTACTCACCATACCTTTGTATATCAGAATTATATTCAAGATTCATTAAATCTATCACTTCACTGCTCGCCATTAAAGTGGCTCGGCGCTGTTTTGCCTCAAGACCTTTCATATTAAGTGCGTTAAAACTAGGGTTTATATAATCTGTCTCTCTAACCAATAGTTTATTTGAACACTCATAAGTGCGGATACGCTTAGCATCAATATGATGTTGCAAGACTAACGTATTTTTGATGCTAAGGGCGCGATTGCGTGATAAAGAACCGAAACCAAAAGTCGCTACAGCATCTTCATCAATTTCATTTGTAGCTGCATGACCAAAAACAAAAACACTAGCTTCTGGATACTCATTGATTTTTTCTGCCATTTTTATAAACTCTGTATCATAAATATCAGGTAGTTGACTGCTCATAGGTAGAAAAAATCCCCTAAACTCCATTTCAAGTGCATCACCGCCCTCAATTATTATTTTACAACCTTTAGCATCGACCACTACGTTAGGCGGCGTTTCAGGGCATTCGTCTATAGCATCAAGCACACCATCGCCATCTGAATCAATTTCTGCTTGCATCGTCCTGATGTTTTCATATTGAGGTGTGGTTTTGGTCGGTACAATTTTGGTAGTCTGGCAGCCAGCTAACGTTATGAATGCTGCTAACAGCAATAACGTGCTATAGGTTTTAATGGTCATTATTACTCTCTCTTCATCCAGAATAATTTACCGCTTTATTTGTCATCATTTTCACACTTTTTAAAACGCTCAATATATTAAACCTCTTGCATAAGTCGTCGCTAGCCCTCGTAACTCTGTCAGTGACAGTCAATGAACTGGTACTTTCGCAAGAGGTCTATTATTCAACATTGCTAATAAGCGCATAAATACGCTGATTGAGCCAACTGTTTTCGGCGTCATTTGTCGCAATTGGGCGCTCTGATCCATAGTAAACGGTCTTAATACGATCAGGATCAATATTATGTTTCATGGTCATATAATTTTTAATCCCTTCCACACGGTATCTTGATAATGTTTGATTGGCGCTAGTTTCTTCACGCTTGGATATATGCCCTTCAACACGCATGACAGCGTCCAAATGATCTTGCATTTTTTTCCCTGCGTTATCTAGCTGTTCATAATACTCACTTTTTATCTCACTGCTATTTTCAGCATAATAGGCTCTAGCTTCCATCATAAATTCGTTTTCGCCAAAGAGTAAGGAATGCGGACAACCCCTTTCATCTATCACCACGTTATACGGAGTGCCTGGGCATTCGTCTATATCATCGAGTACGCCGTCACCATCTGAATCAGGAATATCTGGTATTAAGGTAATGATATTTTCATATTGAGGTGTGGTTTTGGGCGGTATAATTTCGGTAGTTTGGCAGCCTATTAGACCTATAGATGCGGTTAATAATAAAGCGCTATAGAGTTTAATATTCATGATCAATCTTCCTTAATTTAATCAAAGTATAATGCCTATTGAAAACTATAGCGCAAAATAGGTTTTAAGCTAAAGGCAACGCTTTATTCACCTGACAAGCACGGTCATGCCATTGTACAAAATCATCAATATTAGCGTGTGCTTTACTGTTATTGGCAACCTCTTTACCAATCATACTCTCGACATAATGGCACGCTCGATAGTTTTTAGCATAGTTATCATAGTCGGCAATCCACTGCTTACGTGCTTTTAACTCATCTTGACGTTGTTCAATGCTACGCTCTACATCTGTGTCCTCAAAACTAAACCAAAAGTCTTTCGCAGGAATATCTTTAGCCAAATTGTTATCTTCGACCTCATTCATACGCCACGGCTTGGCGGTGAGCCGCGCACGAAAGCAGTGCTGCACCTGACATAGACGCACGTAATTGGTATCCGCATGGAAATACGCAAACCATTCTTCGACCACGCTATCACTTGGCGATACAACATCGTGCGTTGCAATAATACGAAAGCCTGCGGGTGTTTGATATAAACGAAAAGACTCATTGGGATGACTGGTGATACGTTTTTTGATTAAATCCGTTATAAAAGGCAGCAATGAAGCGGCATCATCGGCATATTTTTGTGCGCGAGCTTTGTCTCTTACACTGGCTTGTTGCCATAAATAGGCAGTCGCACCAAACATTACTGTTAATAACCACAACCAAGATAATCCTAGCCAAGCGATGACACTGGCGATAAGTATAAAGACGATGACAAAAACCCAAACCTTCACTTTGGCTGATGGATTGCTTTGATTAACGAGGAAGGCAGGCATAAAGCCATGATGGTTATAATCATCAGGATAATTATGACGCAATAAATCATCATTATCGACATCGATAATTGCAATATTATCAACGTTGGCGACTTGTGCCCCATAGCTGTTACGCGTGACGATAAGCTGCGTCGCTACTGCGTTATTATTAGGCAATCCATCTTCTGGAAAAGAATGCTCGGAGATAATCTGTTCACGGATAGGAATGCCGTTGCTTGCGTTATATTCCTCCCTGCGTTCGCGGCGTAAGATATCTTCACCTGCCAGCCAGCACTTATGCACCTCATCCACTCGCGCTTTGGCATGAGTTAACGCCGCACTTTGACTAATATCTGACCAACCATAACGTTTGATAGTTGCTTGCTTGGAGGGTTTATTAGGCGTCTCGCGCAATTCAAAGCGCTGTTTGTATTGCGCCCAGTATTTAGGGATGAGCATGTGGTTTGCCTTTAGATTTTGCAAATAAGAAAAAAATTAGGGTTTACTAAGTTTATATAACTTAAGTTATTTTATATGGTACTATATATACCAATATGACCGTCACCTCTGCTTTTGCAAGTGGCGGTTCTCTATTTCTAGCTTCTCATCAGCATCAGTTCATACTATTGCCACAACCTCCAATCTTCTAAGCTTGTCATTAAACCAAAATCTTTAAGCTTAACCATATCATCAGGTACAGCAGGAAACTCGTTCAATAAACTTTTAAAACGTTGATTCCAACTCGAACGAGGACAAATTACCTTTAACATATGCTGCATAATACAAAAATAAAAGAACGGTTTATAGTTGACTAGTTTTGACCATTTACTGTCGAAACTAATGGGAGCGAATGGTCAATAATTGATAAAAACTTGATTTAAAATTTAACGCAGATACCATCTTTTAAATTGATAGGATACTCATTATCAGGTTCAGTTAATAAACCATAGACCCGACGATTAAAAGACCTACCCTCATCAGTATCATTGGGTGCGATGGGCGCTCTAGCCTCACAATTTAAAGTCATTAATCGACTCGATTCTATACCATGCTTTAATAAAAGATAGTTTTTGATTATCAGTGCTCTATTTTTAGGTAATGAGCTTAACTCTTTATTATTTTCATCCTCTGAAATATGCGCTTCAATCTTAAAAATAGCGGTATCATATTCTTTCATTCTTGCCGCTACTTTATCCAGTTCAACCTGATATTTAGATGTTAGTTCACTGCTACCTTTAGCAAAAAAGGCACGATACTCCATCTTTAGACTCATATCAGGTCCCATAATGAGGTGACAGCCCCTGTCATCCACTACTACATTACCTTTCATTTTTGTATTTGGACATTGATCTAATTCATCAGGCACGCCATCGCCGTCGCTATCTAAACTAACCATAACCGTTGGCATGTTGATAGTTTTACTTTTTTGCTTAGACAAATCAGCCGTTTGGCAACCTGTTAGTGCTAATGCACTTATCATAATTGACGCTATTGTCCATAATTTAACGTTCATATTTTACGCTTCCGTAAGTTAAAGCTATCCTTAAACCCCACTCGCCTGCTTCGCAAACAAGCGCATCAAGGGTTTGATTTTGCTCACGCGATACATGCCTTCATTACGGATTTGTTGAATAGGACGCAGTTGAGCCAGCGAGCCAGCGAACAGCCAGTTCAGCGCCGAAAAGCTGTGCATCATCAGACTATTATGTGGGCGGCGCAGGCGCTCGTAGCTACGCAAAGTTTGATTGGCTCCCCACAACTTATTGCCACTACGCGCATAATCATGGGTCAGTTGTTCGCTTAATGCCTTCACATCGAGCATACCCAAATTCAGCCCTTGCCCAGCGAGTGGATGGACGCCGTGTGCCGCATCACCGATTAATACTAAGTTATCCGCCACATAGCTTTTCGCTTGCTGTGCGGCTAACGGGAAGCTAGCGATTGATTCAATTTTTTGGATAGCGCCAAGCTCATAATTACTGGCAGCAGCGAGTTTATCAGCGATGTATCTTGGGTGTTCTGCTATCAATGCCAATGCTTGATTGCGTGGTAGTGTCCAAACGATTGATTGCCAATGCTGTGGATTTGCTTTGTCTTCATCGGTAATATCTGCTAATGGCAATAGCGCCAGCGTGCCAGTCGGTAGCATGGCTTGTCGAGCAGTTGCTTGGTGCGGTTTGTCGGTTTGAATCGCACAACAAATTGCGGTTTGCTTATAATCGAGTGTATCTAGCTCAATACCTGCCTGCTTGCGCACAAATGAGCCGCGACCGTCAGCGCCGACTACTAAACGCGCATCAATCACGCTACCGTTCTCTAACGTCACACGATAGCCTTGCTGACTACCAATCCAATCCATATCGACAACCTTTTGGCCATCGATGACGGTTAAATATTGACTGACATCATGTGCTGATAAACGCTGCCATAATGCGTATTCGATAACTGCAGGCTCCACCATGCTACCAAGCATTTTTGGCGAAGTATTTTTCTCACTATTATTAGTAGAATCATTACTATCACCAAATAACAGCTCGCCCATACCATTTAATTGCCAAACCTGCATTTGCGAGTAATCAGCTTTACGCTCTGAGGCTGCGATCTTCTGCCAAGTACCCACCTCTTTAAGCAGACCAATACTGGCAAGGCTCAAGGCATAAACACGCGCATCGCGTTGCCCAAGCACTTGCTGCCAATCTGCTTCGCTACGTCCAGGTCGCGCATCAATCAGCGTTACCGGTTTATTATCTTGTGCCAGTTTAAGGGCAAGCGTTGCACCGACGATACCGCCACCGATGATGAGCGTATGGTTATTTTTCATAAAACATCCTTAAATTTAACAGCTATTAACAACTCACTTTCAGCTATCTAATTTTATGGTTGTAAGCTAGGTTTTTAACCCACAATTTTACCTTTGCGAAGTTTGAAAGCTAGGTATTCAAACTAAAGACTAAGATTTTAAGCCCATCGCATAGTTTGCAATTAACGGCTTAATATTGGGCAGTTTATCAAAGGCAACCAAGGCCACGTTACGTGCCAGCTTCACCGCTGGATTTGGATGGGTAAAACCATGTACCACCGCATCACAGAAGCGAATGACACGTTTTTGGTCGGTTTGACGGGCTTTTTCATAACGCTTGAGTAAGGTAGGATTACCGATATCCGCACCCTTCATCACTTGCGCACTCATCATCTGCGCCAGCACATGCGCATCGCGCATACAGAGGTTAAAGCCTTGTCCAGCTACTGGATGTAAAGTATGAGCGGCATTGCCCATAATGACGCAGCGACCGTCGACTTGTTTGTCCGCCAGCACCCGGGTCAATGGATAAGCACCGCGGCGACCTGCTTTTTTAAACGTGCCAGCGCGCTCACCAAAGGCTTGCTGCAAAGTCGCCAAGAAATGCGCATCATCTTCTAGATATTGCGTCTCTTCACCTGTTGGACAGACCCAAACCACTGAACGTCTATAACCTGCTTGATAGTCGTCATTACCGTCACCTTCTGGATCAGTCAATGGCAACACAGCCAGTGGCCCTGCTGGGCTAAAACGCTCAATGGCGTTATGCTGATGCGGCTGATCCGTCTCAACCACGCCAACGATAGCAGTTTGTTTATAGTCATAAGTGGTGGTGCCGATATCTAACAATTGGCGCACGGTAGAGTCGCGACCATCACAAGCCACTAAAACGCTACCCTGCAATTGCTGCTCATGCTCTTCTTCGCCATAGTAGCTAAAACTTAATGTCACGCTATCGCTTTGCTGATCAACGGCGATCACATCGGCATTATCAATCAGGGTAATCAACGGCTCTTGTTGGGCAGCCAGTAGCAACTTACGTCCAAGCCAGGCGTTTTCCATCACTTGTCCAAACGACTCGACCTGCTCCTCGGCTTTATTTAACTGCGCGCGTCCAAAGCTACCTTGCTCACTGATTCTAACCGCATCGATTCGGCAGGCATGGCTTTGCAGCTCAGCCCACAGCCCAATCTCTTGATAAATCTGTACCGTACGCCGTGACAAGGCGGTATTACGGCTGTCTAAGTAGTGACTACGTTGACTGTCAGCGCTTGGACTGATAGTCGGATAGCTGTTTTTTTCCAGCAAAGTACTGGCGATACCATGATGTGCCAATAGCAAAGCAAACGACAAACCCACATGTCCGCCACCAGCGATCAGTACCTGCTGCTCAGTCATAGCAGACTGTTTAGTCTGGTTAGATTTTGACAAATTTGATTCAGTATTTTGCATCGTTATTATTCCTATAATTGCCTGTTTAGCACGCTTTTATACGTGATTAATAGAATCGTTCCACTATAAAAAAAGCCGTGCTACTGAAATAAGTTTTGCGCAGCCTCTGTCTGCGCAGGCACAGCAAGCAAGAAAAACTTATTCCAGTAGCGCGTTATAATATTTGCACTTATTTTATTTAGCACTGACTATAGCCACTCAAAAATTTATTTTCTTAAATAACTTATCGCTCTCTGACAGTTTTCAGCCCAGTTGTTATTGCTCTATTATCTAAACCATAGATTACCACAAATTGCTTATCATTCTGTGCTCTTGACGGTATCCATAGTGGCTATATCTAAGGGCTATATTGAATTCTTGCGGCTTTACTTTTGAGGTGCCTTGGCAGTCGTTGCAATCACCATACAAAAACAAAGCCGTGCATCCATCTATATAGCTTGAATTTTAAAAACTATCTACCATAATGAAGGCAGGACATTGACTTATGGTTATTCATATTTCAATCATAACTTTTAAAGATAGCTTTTAAAGACAATTTTTAAAAACGACTTGCCGCTATTTTATCTCTGCAATTGAAAAGCAACCAACACTATCTAAAACCAATAAAAGAAAACCAACTATTTTATCTCTGAAGCCCGTGAATCTATAGCACTTTAACAACTGAGCAATAGAGTTTCCACAATGACATCGGGCAACCAATACAAGGATAATCGCTTGACTGACTCCATGAGCCGCCGTATAAAGTTTGAAACACTGACCCCAACACAGCTTAAAACCGTGCTTGGTGAATACAATAATCACATGAAATATATCCAAGAACGTCTCGATATTAAAATTAGCCAACGCCGAGGTGACTTTTGTCTGAGTGGCGATATATTGGGTGTTGAGCGTGGCGAACGTATTATTTATAAGCTGGTCGACGAAGCACAAAACACCAAAGATATCAGTCCAGAAGAGCTGCACCTCATTATTCAATCTAGTATCTCACGTGATGAGGATATGGAAAATGATGAGCAAGTGGCTAATGACGAGGATGATTTAGACTCAGCAAGTGACTTTACGCCGATTAGTCTACGCACGCGTAATGGCAAAATCATTCCACGTGGTGGCAATCAACAGCGTTATGTCAAAAACGTGCTGAGCTCTGATGTGTCGTTTGGTATCGGGCCTGCGGGTACGGGTAAGACCTATCTTGCCGTTGCTTGTGCCGTTGATATGCTTGAGCGTAATGAGATTGAACGCATTTTACTGGTACGCCCTGCGGTAGAAGCAGGCGAAAAACTGGGCTTTTTACCGGGAGATCTAACCCAAAAAATTGACCCGTACTTACGTCCTTTATATGACGCGCTATATGAGATGATTGGCTTTGAAAAAGTCGGAAAAATGCTTGAGCGTCAAGTTATCGAAATCGCCCCACTTGCCTATATGCGTGGTCGTACGTTGAATAACTCATTTGTGATTTTGGATGAAGCACAAAACACCACACCTGAGCAGATGAAAATGTTTTTGACCCGCCTAGGCTTTGGCTCACGAGCAGTTATTACTGGTGATATTAGCCAAGTCGATTTGCCACGTGGTACTAAATCAGGTCTGGCACAAGCGATGGATATCTTAAGCGGTATCGAAGAGATTCATATTACCAAGTTTGATTCAAAAGACGTCGTGCGCCACCAATTGGTACAAAAAATCGTCGAAGCTTATGATGTATTCGATGAAGAGCAGTTGGCATTACAAGAAAAACGTAAGTTTGAGCGCATGAAAGAACAGGAGCGCAAACAAGCCGTCGCTGATGCGGCAGCCAAGCTGTAAAATGAGGATATGCCCGAGAAGGAAAACCGGATTTGATATCCGGTTTTTTTCTGTTAGATACTTTTTATTAGATATTGTCAGTGAAAAGTAATATCGATACATCACCGTACTGCAGGTACCGTTTTTTCTTGCTTGCTGTGCCTACGCAGACAGAGGCGGCAAAAAAACTATACCTGCAGTATCGTAGCGTTTTTGAAGTATTTTAACCATATATAGTCGATGAACAGTAAAGCTAGTACAGCTATATTAGGGGCTGTAGTAATTCTAAGTCTTTTGACTATAATTCTTATTAAACAGCTTTTAAATAAGCAGAAAAACACAAGGATTATGCTATGAGCCAAACCAACGACAATGAAGAAAATTTAGATACACTAGATATCAGTGCAAATCATAGCATTGATGACGAGACACTCGATGCTTTCTATCGCCGCGAGCAATTGCAGTCAGTATTGATGGCGACGTTAGCTTATATCGATGGGCGGTTAGAGAAGGGTCTGACATTACCCTACTTTGCAGATATAGATGCCGAGTTATGGCAAGAAAAGCTTAAAGCGCTCGATATCTATATTACCGATGAGAATGAAGGGCGCGAGCTTAATTTGGAAGCGCGTGGCAAAGATTATGCGACCAACATTTTATCTTATCCCAGTGACTTGCCTGCTGCCATCATCGAACTGATGCCAACGCTACCACTTGGCGAGCTTATTATTTGTCATGACGTAATGGTACGTGAAGCGGCAGAGCAAGAGAAGACAGTGCCGCAGCACATTAGCCACTTATTAACCCACGGCATACTGCATCTATTGGGTTTTGATCATGAGCTCGGGCAGGCTGAGCAAGATGAAATGGAAGCCTTTGAAGTTGATATTTTGGCAGGCTTAAACCTACCAAACCCTTATATAGTCGATTCCAAATAAAACAGATACGTTATATTCCAACGCGGAACTGGTATAAATTTTTCTGGCTTGCTGCGCCTACGCCGACAGAGGCCGCGTAAAATTCATCCCATTCCCGCTGTATCGTTTTAACACTGAATGCACTATATTTAGTCTTTACTTAGCGGCAGTGTCTGTGATTTATCTGCATTATTAACCAGCTGCTCCAACCCTTTAACATGGACACTGCGCTGCGGGAATGGAATGTCGATTTCGTGATCTTCTAGTGCGTATTTAAACGACTCAAGTAAATCACAATTCATCGACCACCAATCGTTATTAGTGGTCCAAACGTTTAAGGTCAAATCAACTGAATTTTCCCCTAAGTTCGTCACACGGACGATAGGTTCAGGGTCAGTGAAAGCCATCTCATTATCATTGGCTAATTTCAGCATGATGTTTTTGGCAGTTTTGATATCAGCATCGTAACCAATACGAATGGTCATATCTACGCGGCGGTTGGGCAGTGCTGTATAATTGAGCACAGCCGACGTCAAGACATCGCTATTGGGAATGATGATATCGTGATTATTTATCGTCGTCAGATGGGTATTGACTAAGGTAATCTCCGTAACGGTGCCGGTATAGCTACTAATTTGTACATAATCACCACGTACAAACGGCCGAAAGGTAATGATCATAATGCCAGCTGCAAAATTAGACAGCTGATCTTTGAGTGATAAACCAATAGCAACCGCACCACCACCCAAGATGGCAACCACTGAAGTGGTTTGCACCCCGACTTTGCTAAGAGCGGCTAAAATCACAATGACGAGCAACACGCCATATATCAAGCGTCCTAAAAAGTTCGCCACCGTGTCATCTAAGCGGCTACGCAGCATGACCTTATGAGCCATGCCTACTGCTTTTTTGGCAAACCAGCGCCCTACAATGAATATTAGTAACGCTAACGCCACTTTGATTGCCAAACCTATTGCATTACTGGTTAATGTGGCAACATCAATGGTAAAACCTAAAAATTCCATACTGACTCTTTATTTTATAGCTGTGTGTTGTATTTGTTTGTTTTGACTTCCTCCCCTCCCTAAACGGAGGGGATTCCTACCGCTAGACGCTCAAGCCCGAGCGCAAGAATGTTTTTAGCCGCATTAACATCGCGGTCGTGAGTCACACCGCACTCGCAAAACCATTCTCTTATTCCAAGACCTGCTCTACCTTTCGGACTGTTTTGGCGTGAGCCGCAACACGAACAAGTTT
>NZ_RRYX01000262.1:0-605 GCF_014861375.1 Psychrobacter sp. FME5
CGATCTAAGTATAGCTTATTCTGAAATATCTATGCTAATTGATGACACGCCCTAGTGATTGCTACTTATTTTATATCTGCTAGGATAATAAAAGTGATAATAAAAATTGAGCAATCAATGTCTACGCTGTTTTTATATTCAAGACAGCATCATATCACTATCCTCAGATAATCCCTACTCTCAGTAGTCTATCGTCGTTTTTGATTTAGCCGTTTTTATTAATTCTTAGATTAACACATGAAGTGCAATACCAAATGTGAGGTGAAAAAAAGACCTAGATGCGCTAGCATCAAAGTTTTTATCCACCGACCAAAGTGAGATTGCAACCATGAACTATACACATCTAAGCCTAGGTGAACGATACCAGATTTATGCCCTTAAAGGGGCAAAACATAGTATTAAATTTATAGCGAGGGCGTTAAACAGAAGTCCCAGCACCATATCAAGAGAGCTTAGGCGTAATAAAGGCCTGCGCGGTTACCGAGCAAAGAATGCTAATAACAAGGCTTGTGACAGACGGTCAAACAATGCGCCCAGCATCATCGCTGACGTATGGGATTGGGTCACAGATAAGCTAAAAGACAGCTGGAGTCCTGAACAAATAG
>NZ_RRYX01000263.1:0-602 GCF_014861375.1 Psychrobacter sp. FME5
ACCCTTGCAAAAATAATTACTGGCATCTTTATACCTACGACAGGCGCTGTAAAAGTAGACAAACGAACGATTGATTCGGATAACAATACCAATTATCGGCAGCTGTTTTCTGCCATTTTTAGCGATCAACATCTTTTTAAACAACTGATTGGCAGTCAAGACAATGACCCTGATATGTCCTTAGTAACTGAGTGGCTACATAAATTAAATTTGCAAGATAAAGTGACGGTAACTGACCATCGATTGTCTACCGACAAGCTGTCACAAGGACAACGCAAACGCTTGGCCATGCTGCTCGCTGTCACCGAACAAAAGGACTTTCTGCTGCTCGATGAATGGGCTGCTGACCAAGACCCTGCTTTTCGCCGAGTATTTTATCAAACGCTGATTCCTGAATTAAGAGCCATGGGGAAAACGCTGTTTATTATCAGTCATGACGACGGTTATTTTGAGCATGCCGACCGCTTGTTGATGATGAAAGAAGGAAAGCTGACAGAGTTAAATGCAGAAGAACGCCAACGCGCCAGTGCGGACGCCATTGCTATGTTAGAGTAATTGCTCAGCTAGAATAATTGCTAATAAGTCGTACTATTAAAATGTTT
>NZ_RRYX01000264.1:0-574 GCF_014861375.1 Psychrobacter sp. FME5
TAGGACTTACGCAACAATCAGTCTAGGCGAGCGTAACTGCTCGCAGAGATAGTCATCCAGCAAGCCATGTTTTAACTGATATACCGTTTTCTTTGTCTGCCTAGCAATACGGGTCAAACTTATCCAAACTAATATAGAACAGCAAATATGATTGCGCTGAATACGTGCTTTTCGACACTGATTAGACTCTATACCTGTTAATTGCTTAATCTCACGATGAAACTGCTCAATTTTCCAGCGTATGGCGCACACCTGTTGTACGTCATCACGATTTGTTTGAGTGGTATCGTTGGTTACGACCCAATCCGTGCGGTGAGTACTCACCACAACCCGAAACAGTTGCACTTTATAGTCTTTAGGAAATTTATTGATCTTAATTAATTTGCCATTATCTTGTTCGGCCTCAGTCCATTGTAAAGCACTGACTGAGGTATAAGCGCGTTGCCCCTTAGAATCATCAACCAAACGGTTGCTCTTAAGCGGACAGTAAAAGATTTTACCTAAGCCATCAATGGTCAGCATGATATCTTTAGTGGCATACCAGCTGTCCATAAGCACCGTTTTAAATACCAAT
>NZ_RRYX01000265.1:0-567 GCF_014861375.1 Psychrobacter sp. FME5
TGCCATAGCTTTTTATGCCGTTTTTCTTTAAACTGGGACTGTGACAGTCGGGGCAGCTGATATCTATTTGTGTCTTCATAACCTCAAATATATCATCTTGCTTTGGCTGTCACCCTCCTTTATTTCTTCAGCATACTTTCTGACACACCACCCTCTATTCTTATAGTCATAAATGAATAGAACCACCTATTGGAACCGATTGGGCGAGTGTCAGACCCCTTACCTACACAACAGGGGGTTGAAAACATACTGTAGTGTTTGTAATGCGTTGCGGGTAGACGCTTTTTTTACTACTTATGCCCCGAACACATCACAGCTCACAAGGTACTACTTAGACCTTACTACCAGATACTGACAGTCGGTTTCAACTTTACGTTTAATGCCTCTTGATACGCCGATTATCAAGAGCGTCATCTACGAGTACTACGCATTTACCAAACTCAACACCCCGTGTTAAACCTCTCTAATCCACGACTCCATTCAAGTCCTCACTAGGGAAACAAACCGATAAGTGTAGTGGCATAATAAAATTGGACAGCTTCTAAGAGGTTATAATAACCCAAAGAA
>NZ_RRYX01000266.1:0-566 GCF_014861375.1 Psychrobacter sp. FME5
CTGACCATTGACGTGTGGGACAGCTATAACCTAGCTCTCTACACCATCAATACTTGTGAGCTTGTGCAGGATAGTCGCGGTCTTTGGTATGCCTGTATCACCGTTAAAGAACATCCAAAGACAATCTGCGGTGTTAATCAGACTGGTATCGACTTGGGATGCAAGGATTCAGCAACCGCTAGTAATGGCGAGGTCTTAGCCACCAAACTGACCCATAAATACGCCCCAAAATTAGGGCTTGCTCAGCGGGCTAAGAACAAAAAGCGCGTTAAAGCGATTCACGCCAAGATTAAGAACACGCGCCAAGACTTAATTCATAAATTCACCACCAAACTTGTCAAAGATAATAATGTGATCATCGTTGGCAAGCTTCAATCAAAATCATTCACCTCAAGCAAACTAGCTAAGTCTGTCTATGACGCAGGTTGGTTTGAAATTAAGCGGCAACTGACCTATAAATGCGAGTACGCAGGTTGTCACTATGCTGAGGTTAATGAGCACTACACCACCCAAACTTGTTCGTGTTGCGGCTCACGCCAAAACAGTCCGAAAGGTAGAGCAGGTCT
>NZ_RRYX01000267.1:0-549 GCF_014861375.1 Psychrobacter sp. FME5
CTAAGCCTGTTGCAATCATACCGCAGCCCGCTGCGCCACATAAAAAGTACAACCAGCGCAGCCAGTTATCAGCAAAGCGTCCTGCGTGCAAACCTATCATGACCGCTTGTGTTTCCACAGCAAGCGGCGGTGGTCGACTGTCTTTGAGTACTTTGCCTGTCTGCCCATCATAAATACGAAATACCCCTAACGTCGATAATTGATGCTCAGCTTTACCATCGATAATAATCATACTTTGGTCAGTATTAGGATGATTAATACTGACACTGGTCACGGCATAATTAGGGTTGCGTTTTTGCCAATCAGATCGCGTTGTAGCAAGCAATGGAGCAATACTGGCCATAGGGGCAGTCTGTAACTCGGTTGTATCCGCTGCCCGATAAGAATAAATTTCCTTAAAAAACTGCTCACTATCTACAGTAGATACCATGCCTGCCCACGGCATATACAAGGTTATCAAGGTAATAATGCCGGTAAAAGTAATCATCAGATGAAACGGTATTGGCAGCACAGAAAAAGCATTGTGCGCATCAAGCCACGAGCGTTGCC
>NZ_RRYX01000268.1:0-547 GCF_014861375.1 Psychrobacter sp. FME5
CAATGGTAGTGTGGCTCCGGCCATGTGAGAGTAGGTCATCGTCAGCTCTCTATTCTAAAAAGAGTCACCCTTAATGGGGTGGCTCTTTTTTTTATCTTTTATTCCTAGTGACCTAAACAGCAAATCCTATTTAAAGGATTTGCTCTTGCGCTGCCTTGAGAAGGCACAAGCGAAACACTGTTTCGCAAAACAAGAGCTGTGCTCGCAGTTAGCATGCTTTGCCTTAACGGCGCTCAGGTCATCGTCAGCTCTCTATTCCTAGAAAAACTCCCTTAATTTAATCGTTAAGGGGGTTTTCTTTGGCTGGATATAATTTAATTTTCAATGTTTTAGATAGTAAATTATCTATAGTTTGAAAGAGTGCATGATGAAGCTTTTATTGCTATATTATTCGTTTGTTATATTAAAACTAAATTTACAGTTTAATAAATTTTTGTCTTGAAAGGATTACTATGAGAGATGCTTATATACAGTTTTTTGACGAAGGTTATATATAGTCAGTTCAAAATAAAACTGTTATGGCCAGGACAAATATCATAAAATAATT
>NZ_RRYX01000269.1:0-543 GCF_014861375.1 Psychrobacter sp. FME5
TGCTTCACCCGACTTCTTTTATCATCGAACCAAATAAACTTTATGCCCTCATTGGGCATAATGGTTCCGGTAAATCCAGCCTTATAAAGGCTATGGCAGGAGAGATGACGCCCACGCAAGGTGGTATTGAAATAGAACGTCAAGATTTGCGTAGTTTTTCCGCTAAAAGACTGGCCACGCATCTTGCCTATTTACCGCAAAATCTACCTGATGCGGGTGCTTTTACGGTCTATGAGCTTGTGATGTTGGGCAGATACCCTCATCAGAAATGGCTGCAAAAGCCGACTGCCGACGACCGTCAACAAGTAGAAAAAGCCATCGCCCTCACTCAAGTTGACGCCTTTAGAGATCGCCAAGTATCGACGTTGTCAGGTGGTGAGCGTGCGCGCGTCTGGCTGGCGATGTGCCTTGCCCAGCAAACAAAGTATCTTCTATTGGATGAGCCACTAGCAGCGCTGGATGTGGTCTATCAAATAGAAGTGTTAAAACTGATTCGTCAATTGGTCGATGAGCAAGGCTTAGGTGTTGTGATTATCCTGCACG
>NZ_RRYX01000270.1:0-537 GCF_014861375.1 Psychrobacter sp. FME5
CTGCAAAAAAACTATACCCGCAGTATCGTAGCGTTTTTAAAGTATTTTAACTATAGTATCGCTATTTCTTGAAACTGGTGCGTGGGACGCACCCTACTCGTACTTGGCTTTTTTGTTATATCAATTCAATAATATAAAATATTTACCTATAACATAGGTGCCAAACTTGGTGTCATATAAAAGAGGACTGCCTCATTATGTTCCACTCCACACTATGGATGATTGGAGCGCTCATCTCATTTTGTTTAATGGCTGTTGGTGCTCGTGAGCTAAACGGTCAAATTGGTATCTTTCAGATATTATTTTTTCGAAGTATTGTAGGGTTATTGGTATTATTGCCTATAATATTGTTATCAAACTCTTTTTCAAAGAAGGATCATTTTTTGGTGGTGTGTCAGAAAGTATGCTGAAGAAATAAAGGAGGGTGACAGCCAAAGCAAGATGATATATTTGAGGTTATGAAGACACAAATAGATATCAGCTGCCCCGACTGTCACAGTCCCAGTTTAAAGAAAAACGGCATAAAAAGCTATGGCA
>NZ_RRYX01000027.1:0-30274 GCF_014861375.1 Psychrobacter sp. FME5
ACGTTACTTTAATCAAAACCTCTTATCAGGTGTCCTAAATTAGTTGACCACTACACACCGTAGATATGCCAATATCAGCGAGCAGTCCAGTAATAAAGTCATAATCACTGACGTCCGACTGGGTACGTATGGCTAAAAGTGCAGATAAGCGCGCAGATGATTGACTGTCCGATGACAAGAGAGACTCTGATACTTGCCAATCCATCTCGTAATCACTCAGGATGGTGGTCACAATATCGAGTGTCGATTGCTTGGTAAAACGGCGGGTATGTATCGACTGGGTCAATTGCCAATCGGGGCTAACGATATCTAAAGTATAGAAATGCATCGCCCCATCTGACTGCTGATAGTTGACGCCTCGAATAAGCCCCGTACTGCTAGTCGGTGAGCGATCTGCTGATAATGTGGTCAAGCATATGGGCTTGCCGATTAAAAGCAAACAATCGTAATGGTCTAAGAAATAATAAACAAACACAAGTATGTTAATGTGATCGCTGCCATTCAGTGTACTCATACCCGTAAAGGCAACGGGATAAAAGGCAGATTTACTATAATTGGAGGCATCAACGGTTATATTATGTAGGCGAGCGGTCTGAGAAGGCATAGTAGAGGTACCGTGACGGCTTATTTTAGACCAAGAAAATGGTTGAATGAGAAGTTTTTCTAAATTATTTGCTAAGAAAAGTATAGAGTTTATTGAAATATTGTCTATTAATAGCACTCTGTTATCAAGAAAAATATTATTTTATTTAAAGAGTCTATAATGATGGTTTGCGATTGTTAGCCGCATTATAAAAACTCATCGTTATTAACATTAATGTGATTAATAAAGGTAATGTTCATTGGGTTATTTAAAGTCTCTACTTAGACAATCAAGACAAATTATTAGTATAATCCTTCTGAACTCTCAACAAAAAATCACTGTAGCTTGTTATGACGCTAAAGCCTTTATTCGTAACTTTGTTTATCTTGCCATTATTTGCCATGACTGCCTGTGCTAAAGAACCTGCGACTTCGGCAGATAGTAACGGTGTGCCGCAAACCCGTAGTAATTTAAGCGCTGATGAACAACAGCAGTTGAATGACTTCTTAGCCCAGCAAAAAGAAAACATGCGCTTTATCGAAGGCGGTAGCTATGAGATGGGTGACTTTGGACATAAGCTCGATTGGACTGGTGGTCTACCCATATCCAGCGAATACGATAGTAAGCCTCTACATCCTGTCACTCTGGATAGCTTTAGTATGAATGCCTATAAGGCAACTTATGATGACTTTGATACTTATAGTATGGCGACAGGAAAGCCTAGAGAAGGAATGCAAGATTACGCGGTGGAATTACATCAACCTACTGCTGCCGCTGGCGTTAATTGGCAAACGGCGCAGCATTATTGTCAGTGGCTCGGCCAACAGTTAGATGTGCCGATGAGTCTACCAACCGAAGCTCAGTGGGAGTATGCTGCCCGTAATCGCGGTGAATATGTCTTATTTCCAACCGATAATGGTAAAGTGGATGCAGGGCGTAATATAGCAACTTTTGAGCAGCAAAAAGAGTTAAGACAAAAATACAATACTGTCTTTATGGATGTTCCTCTTGTCGGTATGTTTCCACCCAATCCCTTAGGACTTTATGATCTCATTAACCAAAACTATGAATGGACGATGGACTGGTACGCTGCTGACTACTATGAGCGTAGTCCTGAGCTCAATCCAAAAGGCCCCAAGATAGGAACTGAAAAGGTCGTACGCTCATTGAGTACTATGGAAGGTGGTGCTGATAACATTAGATTGGGCATAGGACCAGTTACCGTTCTTCGCACCAAACGTCTACCTGATCCACCCTTGATAGATAATGATCCAAGAATGAATCAAAACAGAAATACCTCTTCACGCTGCGTTGCTAACTCTTTAAAGCCTTTAAGCTAGAATTTTTAGTCTACTTTTGGTTTAGTACAACCTATCTAAACTTTGATTTTATCAAACGAGCGATTATTATATTGTTGGAGATTGCTAGTTGTATAAAAGCTGGGGTTGGTATGCTATTACCCTATAAAAGTTAATAATAACCAATCCTTTTTATTAACCCAATCTATCTCGACAGTAGTTTAATATATCTACTTAGACAATCCACACAAATTATTAGTATAATCCTTCTGAACTCTCAACAAAACATCACTGTAGCCTATTATGACGCTTAAATCTCTATTCGTACCGCTGTTTATATTACCGCTATTTACTATGACTGCCTGCGCTAAAGAACCTGCGACTTCAGCAGATAGTAGCGGCATTCCACAAACCCGTAGCAATTTAAGCGATGATGAAAGGCAGCAATTAGCAGACTTTGTAGCTCAACAAAAAGAGAATATGCAATTTATCGAAGGGGGCAGCTATGAGATGGGCGATTTTGGTTCTAAAGTGACTATAAATGATGGTGGCCCTATCAGGAGTGAAAGTGACAATAAACCACTACACAAGGTTACGCTCGATAGCTTTAGCATGAATGCTTATAAAGCGACTTATGGTGACTTCGATATCTATAGTATGGCGACTAAACAAAAAAAAATTGGTATGCAAGATACTACGATAGAGCTACGTCAATCTAATGCTGCTGCTGGTGTAAACTGGCAAACGGCACAGCAATACTGTCAATGGCTTGGTCAACAGTTAGAGGTTCCAATGAGTCTACCTAGTGAGGCGCAGTGGGAATATGCCGCACGCAATCGCGGTAAATATATATTATTTCCAACCGATAACGGTAAAATAAATGGTGGACGCAATATATGGACGTTTGATGAGAAGTCAGCACTCTCAAGAAAATATAATACTAATTTAGCTATACCTATTGTAGGACTATATCCTCCTAATCCTTTGGGTCTGTATGACATGACCAATCAAAATAATGAATGGATGAATGACTGGTATAGCGAGGATTACTATGCCAACAGCCCTGAGCATAATCCCCAAGGCCCTGACACGGGTACTGAAAAAGTTTTGCGCTCAGTAAACGCTGAATGGGGTTCGGCAAGAAACATATTAGCCAATGGGTCAATTACTCTAATGCGAATAAAACGCTTGCCTAATCCACCGTTGATAGAGGAAGCACAAGATGCTAATCAGAATGCTTTTACCTCAGCTCGCTGCGTAGCCAATAGCCAGCAAGTGATAAGTTGATCATTTGTACTATACTTTTATATTACTATATACCTTAAGCGTGATAAGTACCATCAGCTGCTTGGTTTCTTGGATTTAGTAAGCTGGTATCAAAGTTCTGAGGGTTTTTAGCTGCATAAAAGCTAGGGTTGATATAATCAACTTTAGCCAACATACGGTACTTCTCATAAGCAGGATCAGTATTAAGGACTACACGCTCGCCTTTAGGATAGTAACCTTTGATAAGTCTACCTAACATATTGAGATACTGATCTATAAAGGTATTGCCAGTATCGTTTTTTTCAGTGATTTTATCTGCTTTGATATCATTTAATAGTGTGAGCAAGGGCGTGTCTATATTATTAAGACCATAACTTAAAAACCGCAAAATATGTGCTTCATTTTCTTGGCGAAAGCTTTTATTAGAGCGGCCGCTTAACTCTTGCAAATGATAGTCTTTTACTCCATCCCTGTTCATGTGCTGTAGTACATTGTCCCACTCAGGATAAGTGGTCACCGTAGTAAAAATTTCTATAATGGCTTCTTTACGTTCAGTGAGCAGTCTTATACTAAATCCATCAAAAATACTAAATTCAAACTCAGGCCAGCTAAGTGTATGACTGTACCACCCATGGCGACTGATGTTGTATATCAGTATGCCTTTACCATTGGGCGTAGCGCATAATAGCATTTGCTTTTTCTCACCCTTCATAATCTCAATGGCTAGATCATGCCGCTTTGAATCAGTATCTAAGGCATTAGAAAAAGCTCTGAATCTTGTTCCAATATTTATTAGGGATTTAGAAACACTAGAGTTACTTCCTAAATAAATAACAGAAAACTGGGTCAATGCGATAAAAGCCTCTTCTAGGATATGGACGACTTTACGGAAGCCTGCATTAACTAACTGATAGAATGTCCACCTAAGAAACGACTCAATATGACCACCATTCACTTCAAATACAAGCCCAAGCTTACCACCTCCCCCGTAGCAAGCAGCGGCTTTGGCTCTGATTTTAAATTTGCCTGCTCGAGCGTCAAGGAACACATAAAAGTCTAAGGAGCCTCCGATGCCAAAGCTACCTGCAATAGTTGCCGATACTGAGGCAAAAGAGACAAAATTTTCTTCTTCTGGCGGTAGCCACTCTATACCACCCTTTGGCTCTATTCCTCCTTCTACACCGATAAATGCAGAGATAGCTACAGACCCTTTTACGTTATGCTTTTCTTGTAACTGCTCTATCTCATCATCACTGGTTGGATGATTAATATCTTTATAGTCTAGGCTAAGAGCAGGCATATTTTTATTTGCATCCCATGCACTCGTCATTGTTTGCTTAGGGTCACGAGCTGCTGAGACCAGTTTTTGAGCACCGTCTTTTATTTTTATACTACCAGCACCTTCTATTCCAATATTGACCCCTGCAAATCCACTAATCTCACAAGAAACTATCAAGCGCAGTGAGCCTAAGTCTATTTTGATACCATCTTCAAAAGTGGCTTTTAAGTGCCATCCTTCCAATGAAGGTAGCGCCATTATAGGAGAGATACTCGCCTCACATAGAATAAGCTTACCATTTGCATTAAAGCCGCCTTCGATACCTATTTTGTCATCAAGGTTCCAATCTGCTGAGCCATTCATACCAGCGCCACCTACCATTCGTAGCCACTGTGCCTCGCCATCTACTTGGTATTTATCAGATTTGCTAATGAGTTCACTGATCTCATTAGCTGAAGAGGGTAATAGATAGTCTAAAACGTTTAAGTCTATTTCCCCTTCAGTTCCTAGCTCACCTTCAATTGAGGCAGATATCTCTTTAATCCTATCAGCAAGCGCCTCTTTAGCAAAGCCTGCTGGATTATATAGCAGGCTTGGTTTGTCTGTTGGCGGAGGGTCGCCTTCAGGAGTAGGAATGTTTGTCTGTGATTGGTTGATACGTGTTGGCTGGATTGTATCTTCGAAATAATCTCTTCTCACATAGCGTCGTTCAATAGTGGTTCCATTTGAGTCCGCACTGGCAACGGCTGTCTTGACTAAGAATATTTCTTTCATATCAGCAATTGTCGAAAAATCCTGCTCAATTTCATCTTGAGCGTCTGCTTCTGCCCTTATCATTGCATCTTCTGCAGTTTTTAGCATACTAGCATCTCTAGCTTTGAGCGCGTCTGCTACTTGGGATCTTTGCATGTGCACTTTTGCCATTAGTTTATCGACATTGCTTAGGTTTTTAACAAGGTTTTTGTAGTCATTACTTCTAAATACAGACAACTCCTTACTTTCAAGATCATAAACAATAGGAAGTCGGGTATTGGCTGCTAGAGTAGCTTTATTTTTAGGGTTATTCAGACCCGTACTACATGTCCTAGTTTTTATCTCAATAACATGATAAGGATCTTCGCCTTGATGCTTAGGAATGACTACTTCTTTTTCTTTTAAAGTTAACTCACAGCCTTTTAAAGATACTTTGACGGTTCGACTGAAATTTTGAACAAAGGGCTTAATGCGTCCATTTTTATCGGTCGTTCTCGTATCTCCTTGCTGTTTGCCATTTTTATCGACCAGCCAGACTTTAACGTTAGGGATACCTTTATTGTTGTTATCTATTACTTTAAAGCCAACGAAGGTTTCTAGGCATACGGCATATAACGTAGTTGTACCATCGTGTTTTATAATTGAGTTTTGAGAGTTTTGATATTTTTTACGAATTTTGACATTTAAATACGAAGAAGAACCTTTTGGCTTGATTTTTATTTGATAACCTTGATCTTTTATGGCTCGGAACGGTGAGGTCATACCATCCTTGTCTGTTTGGCGGGTTTTTATCACTGTACCTTTATTATAGATCTTATAATCTAGTCCAGAAATCACCTCTTCTTTCTTTGAACCATCAATATCATAGTATTCGTATAAAACTAAAAACCTAAGAGGATCTTTTGATTCAACTTTTAATAAGTGGGTTTGACCAACAAGCTGAGTATCTTTACCCAGTACCTTTGGAATCTTTGCTTCAACATCTAAATAATAAAAAGTACCTTTTGGATATAATTTGGAAATAAGTATTCCAGTGTTGATAATACCCTGAGAGTTTGCTGTAAATGTCGTTTTGTCAGGATTACCTTTTGTATTTTTAGCAACAAATAGTATGATTTTTTCATACTGAGCAGGTGTGCCATTTGCATCAAGAATTTTTATTTCTAATCGTTCAGCCATTACTCATCATCCTCAAAACTTAGCTCAAACCCTTCGTGTTCGTCGCCAACGATATGTATACCAACTTCCTCAGGGGTATCGGTTACTACTTGTTCGGTACGACCTTGCGCATCTGTCTTACCTTTTTTGACCGAACCATCTTTCATAAATAATAGATACTCAGTATTGGCGATAGGCTCACCAAACATGTCCTTGGCAACATATGTTAGGTACGACTTGATATCTGAACCGCCTAGTGAAGGAAGCGTTGGTGTAATGTTCGCCCCGCCTACCAAGTCCTTCTTCACCGCCTGAACCTTAATCATCCCCGGACACACCAGCTTAATCCCGCTGTCATCAATCGTAATCGACGCCCCAGCACTAGTTTGCAGCTTAATCCGCTTAGGACTCGACACATTCACCTGTCCCGACTCACTACCAATCGTCATACCTTGCTGACTATGTAATTGCAACTCACCGCCTTGTGCCTGTATCGCTAGTGGCTCTCTATTGGCACTGATATGTAGACCAGATAGAACGGCTTGACCACCAACCCCAGCGAGCGAGTCAATCGTATTTGCCGTCAGCATATAATTTCCTGCCACCACATCCGATTGCGTAGCGCCTGACTGTCTGACTATTGTTTTTGCCGTCCATAGCGTATTACTTGCGGAAGCAAGGATGCTATCTTTGCTGACCAGCATCACATCAGCAGCGCCTAACACTTCCGTATTGAGCGTCTCATCTATAATTTGAGCACTGGTTTTAAAGGCTTCTATCGTTTGGTTGGCATCGCTAAGTGCTGCCGTGGATTGCAAGTGCGCCTGCTTGGCATCGAGAAGCGTCTCATTTAGCTCAGTGCCCAGTTTTAGTTGACGTTGTCCTGCATCATTCACCCACGCTGACTCATGCTCGCCTTGTGTGTGTTTTAATCCGAAAGTGGAGAGCAGGACGCCAGACTCACCAGTGATTTGTAAGCCATGATCGCTTGCCAGATTGATCCCTTGACCACTGGTTGATGATTGATGATTGCTATAACGATGCCGCAGTGTGCCAAGCTCAAGCACATGTTCATCAGGGGCAAAGGTGGCGCTGTCGGTAATCGTTGGATTTTCGCTATTGGCTTTGCTGCCTGTATTCACCGTCCACTGTAGTCCGACTTTGCCTGGCGTATCATCAAAGCTTAGGGTCACCTCAGAGTCAGAGCTCAATCCATACTGGGCAATACCTGATAGCCAGCCACTGTGGCTGTCATCATCATTAATTTGCGAATGACCGAGGCCACCACCATGCCATCTAGGAGAAGATCCCCCTTGCAAGTTGTGTCTATTCGATAGTCCGCTATCACGAGTGGTGATATCTTTCTCATCGACATCACCCATACCGATACCGTCATACAAAGATCTGCTAATCACCGGACTGTCGATATCACCGTACCAGTGAGTTAAGAGGACTGACTGTCCCAAACGTGGGGCGAACTGCCAGCCATGAGTGCTACCCGATGACAGTTGCAGACTACGTAGCGGCGGGGTAGTGCCGTCATCGTGAGGACTGATGCCTGAGTAGACTGGAGTGGTGATGGTTTGTTGTAGATTATCAGTGCTGACACTAGAGTCGTAGCTAGGGGAGGCTGATAAACTGGTGTCACCAGTACGTGCTTGAGTCAGTCCCATATAGGTACTACTGGCAAAGGACAAAGAGCTGGGATAAGGGGTGTAGGGGATAGTAGCGTCAAGCAACGTCGCTGATACCCAAACCCCAGTGTCACGAGCCATATCAAAGCCATGATCAGGTATAGACAGATGAATGGCGTTTGTGGTCTGGCGCTGCAGGTGCTGAGCAGTGCGCTGTAACCACTCTTTGATGAATATTTGATGATGATACGAGACACTATCGTTGTCAGGCTCAATACCGATAAAGGTTACCGCCACGCAGTGAGTCGATAAGCTACCAATGGAGGGCAGGTTATTGATACTCACGGGGCTACCGACACTAAGACCACGCAGGGCACCCGTCGCTTGATAGGTTTCGCGTTGACAGTGGTTTGCAGACACCCATTGCTGTGCCATATAAATAGCGGCATCATCGCTGTGCACTCGAGACGGTGCAGCGAGTAGTACAGTCGTATCCTCTGTCGCAAGCGGCGATTCATCTACTGCTTGACCTTCATAAATGGTATCCGCCGCTAAGCCATCCGCTCGTACGATTACCTCGTAACTACCCAGCTGTTGTGAATTCATTTGTAGCGCATTGACGCTATCTTGACCTGACTGTACTGATGATTGAGCATAGCTGTAGTGTAGTGGAATTAGCTCACTTTCATCCAAACCACTGATCAACCACCAGGTACCAAGCTCATCAACAGAATCCCCTGATACCCACAAAGTAGATATGCCAATATCAGCAAGCAGTCCAGTAATAAAGTCATAATCACTGACGTCCGACTGGGTACGCATGGGTAAAAGTGCAGATAAGCGCGCAGATGATTGACTGTCCGATGACAAGAGAGACTCTGACACCTGCCAATCTATCTCGTAATCACTCAGGATGGTGGTCACAATATCGAGCGTCGATTGATTGATAAAACGGCGGGTATGTATCGACTGGGTCAATTGCCAATCGGGGCTAACGATATCTAAAGTATAGAAATGCATCGCCCCATCTGACTGCTGATAGTTGACGCCTCGAATAAGCCCCGTACGGCTGGTCGGTGAGCGATCTACTGATAATGTGGTCAAGCATATGGGTTTGCCTATTAAAAGCAAACAATCGTAATGGTCTAAGAAATCATAAACAAACACAAGTATGTCAATGTGATCGCTACCATTCAGTGTACTCATACCCGTAAAGGCAACAGGATAAAAGGCAGATTTACTAAAATTGGAGGTATCAACGGTTATATTATGTAGGCGAGCGGTCTGAGAAGGCATAGTAGAGGTACCGTGACGGCTTATTTTAGACCAAGAAAATGGTTGAATGAGAAGTTTTTCTAAATTATTTGCTAAGAAAAGTATAGAGTTTATTGAAATATTGTCAAGTATATGTATAATCAATCCCATTGATTTTTTATACTTAATAAACTTTAGTTAAACTATTTGCCTTTTAAATCCCTTTCTTATTATATTTTTAGTGATGATACTGTTCTTATGAATCCTATTTATCGTACTAAACTTGCAACCGCAGGTCTGCTATCGGTCTTACTTGGCGCATCTTTATTGACAACAGGCTGTGGCAAGACTGGTAAAAAAAGCGTGCAAACCACAGTAAGTACACCAATTGTTAAGCAGTTAAGTGAGCCTTCGCTGGCCTATCTCTCTGATACTACAGTGGCGGATCAACGCAGTAGCGAGGCGTGGATGGTTATTGCTAACAAGAATTACGAAGAAAAACGCTATGCAAGGGCGTTGAGAGCCGCTAATGAAGCTTTAAGTATCGACAATGAGAAAGTTGATGCACGTCAGATTGCTATGCTTTCAGCGGTCAAAGTGATGGGTAGTAACATCGACGCTTATAGCGATGATGCGATGATGAATAGTGGTGATAAAGCGACATTTAATGAAACGCTAACCAATATCACAACCTTGATTAATGCGTCTAATTAAGACAATTCAAGCAAGCGGATACATTTATTTCATACTAATAATGGCGAGCACCGACTTACGATGACCCATATCAAAAGCAGTATCAGAGTTAGTTTTAAGCTACCCAAAGCATTTTTGGCGGGTCTAGTTATCATGGGCTCAGCAATGACTACCGCACATAGTGAGCTTGTTGTACAAGAAAAAGACCCCGGCTCTAGCATTATAAATCAATTCGAGACACTCAAAAATGCTGATGCAACATCACCACAGTTGCATCAATTGATTGCAGACTTAAACCAACGGCTGTCGCGAAATCCAAAAGACTCTTTAGCATGGGAGATTTTGGCGCAGATTTATTATAACAATGACTATCACGCTTATGCTGTTTATGCCGCCAGTGAAGCCATTGATTTGGGTCAAAGTACTGCTAAGCTAAAAAAGATACTACTCAATAGTAGTGCTATCGTCTCCCAAAGCCAACTGCAATCAGATTATCTAACCGATGAAGTGGATGCAGCGTTTTTGAAGGAGTATCAGTACGCTTTAAGTAAGATATATGGTGGTATCCACGGTTTTAATTACGACGAATCTTTGCCGAAACCACCAGCAGTCATAAGAAATAAAAGTACTAAAACAAAAAATCGATTAAAAAATCAGCGCCGTGCCTCTGCGAAAAAAACATCGGCTCCTATTAAAAGAAAATCGGCCGTAAAACAACCTTCACGCCAAGCGCCAAAAGTTAAGCCTGTTACTAAACCTTCACCTACCAAAAAAAGTAACGCCAAATCTTCTGATCCATTCAGTATATTGCGTTCAAACTAGACATTGCTGAGGTAACTTATTATGGCAAATCAAGACAGTGTACAAAAGAAACTCGCAAAAGTACGTGCGCCTCGGGTGCATCTGACTTATGACGTTGAAGTAGGCGATGCGATCGAAACCAAGGAAATCCCTTTTGTGGTTGGCGTGTTGGGCGAGTTTTCAGGAGATTCCGCACTTGAGCAACCGCGCTTTAAAGACAAAAAGTTTGTCGAAGTGGATTTGGATACCTTTGACGAGGTAATGTCAGGTTTAGCGCCGCGTGCGACATTCCGAGTACGTAATGATTTGACTGATAAAGGCGGCGAATTTGCGGTTGATTTGGCATTCAATGGTATTGATGACTTTCGCCCCGAAGCAGTTGCTGATCAAATTGAGCCGTTAAAACAACTGGTACAAGCACGAGATCGCCTAGCTGATTTACGCAACAAGATATCGGCCAATGAAAAACTTGAAGACCTATTAGACGATGTGCTTAAGAACACTGAGCAAGTCAAAAAAATGGCGGAACAAAATCAAACTGACGGTGAGGATTAAACGATGAGCGCCCAAGCCCAGCAGCATATAGCAACGGATCCATTGAATAGCGACAGCTATGATTTGCTCGAAGAAATCGTCAATAAAAGCAACGTTGCCAAGTCCGACGATGAAAAAAATCGTGCCAAGTCGCAAATCGCAGAGCTTGCCAATGAAGTCATGCAAGGCACGGTGACGTTGTCAGAAAATTTAGCCGCATCGATTGACGCTCGTATTGCCCAAATTGACGCGCTGATTTCTAAGCAGTTGACCACCGTCATGCACGCGCCTGAGTTTCAGAAGCTAGAGTCTAGTTGGCGCGGTCTGCATTATCTATGTAGTCAAACGCCCTCGGAATCCATGCTAAAAATTCGCATGATGAACACCAGTAAACGTGAGCTAACCAAGGATTTTCAGTCTTCAATCGACTTTGATCAAAGCACCTTGTTCAAAAAGATATACGAAGAAGAGTTCGGTAGCTTCGGCGGCGAGCCGTATGCTGCCATCGTTGGCGACTTTGAATTTACTCGTCAAAACTCTGATATGTATCTGCTTGAGCAATTGTCTCATGTCGCGGCCGCTTCTCATGCTCCTTTTGTATCGGCTGCTTCTGCTGAGATGTTTGGCTTAGATTCCTTTACTGATATCGGTCGCCCACGCGATTTATCAAAGATATTTGAAACGGCTGAATATATACGTTGGCGCGCATTCAGACAGTCAGAGGATGCTCGTTACGTGGCGCTGACAGTGCCTAGCTTTTTAGGCCGTCTGCCTTATGATCCTAAAGACGGCACAGTGGTTGAAGGTTTTAACTTCACTGAAGGCGTTTCTGGTAATGATCATGATGATTATTTATGGGTAAATGCGGCTTATGCTTTCGCTTCGCGATTGACCTCAGCTTTCTCTGATTATCGTTGGTGTGCTGCCATTCGTGGTGTTGAAGGTGGCGGCTTGGTCGAGGGCTTACCTGTCCATACCTTTAAGACGGATGAAGGGGATTTAGCGCTTAAATGCCCAACGGAGATATCTATCACCGATCGCCGTGAAAAAGAGTTAAGTGACTTAGGGTTTATCCCGCTGGTCCATTGCAAAAATACCAATTATGCGGCCTTTTTTGGCGCGCAATCAGTGCAAAAAGCTAAGACTTACCAAAATGACGATGCCAACGCCAATGCGGTGCTGTCGACTCAGCTACAGTACATCATGGCGGTATCACGTATCGCCCATTACCTAAAAGCGATGATGCGCGATAAAGTAGGTAGTTTTTTAGCGCCTGGTAATGTTGAGTCGTTCTTGAATGACTGGATTTCTCGTTATGTCTTGCTAGATGACGGAGCCTCACAAGAAGCAAAAGCCCAGTACCCACTGCGCGAAGCTTCTGTACAAGTTGTAGAAGTGCCAGGTAAGCCTGGTGTCTACAAGTCCGTGGTTTTCTTAAGACCACACTTTCAACTTGACGAATTGTCTGTTTCTTTGCGTCTGGTCACTCAACTGCCGCAGTCTAGCAACAGCTGATCGTTTATTAAAATCCAACGTTAACATTAAACTTCTCAAACAAGGTATGTGATATGAAAGATATTTATATTCAGTTCCGTGGTAAATATAAAATTGATGGCGAATCTCGTGACAGCGAGCATAAAGGTTGGCTTGAAGTAAATACTTGGGATCATTTGATCCGTCAGCCAAAGTCAGCGACAGCCAGCAGCGTTGGTGGTCATACTTCTGAGCGTTGTGAACACGCTGACATGACCTTTATGAAAGATTTGGATTCTACCAGTCCTAAACTATGGGAAGCGTGTTCTGCTGGTTATACTTTTGATGAGATTCAAATCGATTTTTATCGTGCCAACGGTGATAAGCGCGTTAAATACCTAGAAGTAAAGCTTAAGCATGCCATTATCGCAAGCGTTGAGCCTACCGTACGTTCAGAAGGTGTTCCAATCGAAAAAGTCGGCATCAAATATGCGGCGGTTGAGTGGACTTATACCCAGCAAGATATCGACGGTACCGCCAAAGGCGCCGTCACTAAGAAGTGGTCGCTAGCCAATAACACTGCTACTTATACCGCCTAATTGAGGTCGTATTAGGTGTTATTTATTTATCGTGTCAATGAAGAAAGGTTTATATCTAGGCCTTTCTTTTTTGTTTTTACCAATAGGAATAATCGTATCAATGAATTACGCTGCCAAAACTTCTAATAAAGAAATTGGGTTTCGCCCAAACTTGTTTGAGCAACTATTCGATGACCAGCCTCGTCATCTGGCACATGAGCTGGTGGTTCGCCGCCTGAATATTGAGGAGTTAAAGACTTCTGTCGCTCAAGATTTAGAGGCGTTATTAAATACGCGCTGCGTGGTGTCGAGTAAGCTGCAAGGCTATCAGCATGTGCGCTCATCGATACTGAATTTTGGTATATTGGATTTTGTGGGCTTAAGCAGTGCCAATCCTGTTGACTGTGATTATATCTGTCGACAAATCGCCCAAACGGTTGAACAGCAGGATACCCGACTAAGAAACGTGCGCGTATCGTTAGATATAGGTGCCGTCGATGTCAATCAGCTTTGCTTCTCAATTGAAGCCTTACTGAAAGTTTATCCAGCACAAGAGCTGGTCAGTTTCGATGCATTCTTTGAGCCAAGCTCTCAGCGTTACTTAATAAAATAATCATTATTCACTGAATGAAAAAACCACTATTACCGCTCAATCTATACAGTTAGCAGCGATCAATATATTGAGGCGTCATGGACAGTCTACTTCCTTACTTCGAGCATGAGCTGAGCCTGTTTAATAAACAGTCAAAAGAATTTGCCAAGAAATATCCAAAAATAGCCAATCGGCTATTGATGGGGCACGATACCGTAGATGATCCACACATTGAGCGCCTTATTCAGGCTTTTTCGCTGATTAGCGCGCGCATCAATAAAAAGCTGGACGACTCGTATTCCGACTTTACCGAATCTTTATTGGAAGTCGTCTATCCTGATTACCTCAAACCCTTCCCATCTGTCTCTATCGCCCAGTTTAATCTAGGGGTGCAAGGTAATGCGATGAGCGAGGCGGTTTTAGCCCCTAAACGAAGCACATTTGCCACCCAAAAAATAAATGGCACACCTTGCCAGTTTCAGTCAACCCAAGATGTGACTTTGCTACCGCTACAGATAGACAGCGTCGACTTTGAGACTCGCCAAGAAGTATACGACAATCAGCATGGACTGCTGAATGGCTGTATCAGTATTAAGTTTAAAGGTCTTAATCCGAGCTTTGACTATCAAGCTTTATTAAATCACACGCTAGACTTGTATATAGATGAAGACGCCAGTCAGGGCACCAGTCTATGGGATTTATTATGGTGTGATGTCAAGCAAACCCATCTGCATGGTAGGCAAGTTAATAACATAGCCGGTAGCCCGTTTGAAATGATAGGTTTCGACCCTGAACAGCAAATTCTCCCCAGTCATCGGGTGAGTAATGCGGCTTCTGCCTTATTAAAAGAGTACTTTTATTTTCCTGAAAAATTCAACTTCTTACGCCTTAATCTTGGCAAAGTTTGTCCTAATTTAAAGATTGATAGCAATGGCTTTGAGATTCGCTGTTACTTTAAATTTGATAAAAAAAACACTATTCGGCTAAAAAACCTGCAGCAATTAAGTGCCAGCAGTATTAAATTGTTTTGTACGCCCGTCGTCAATCTATTCAAAGCCGCCGCCAAGCCCATTCAAGTGACCCATCGTTCTATCTATTATGATTTGGTGCCCGACACTCGTGCGCTGTTTCAACACGAAATCTATGAGGTCAATAAAGTCATAGAGTCCAAACAAAGCGACAATCGTTTGCTACAGCGTGAATACCATCCATTTTATGCGCTCAATCACTATGAGCAGCAAGACGACGGTCGTTACTACCATATCAAACGTGACAAGGATATGGCTGAGTTCAAGCAGGGTTTTGAATATCAGATTATGTTTGTAGAGAAAAACCGTGAAGACTTGTCAGGCGCGGTGAGCATGAGCGCCTCTTTGTTATGTACCAATAGAGATTTGCCTGCACAGGTGGTGTTCGGTCAAAGCCGCGGTGATTTGTTTAGTGAGGGAATGACAGGTTTTAGTAGTTTATCGTTATTAAAGCAACCGACTAGAACAGCACGGTTTGAATATACAGGCGAGGAGCGTTGGCGCTTGATATCGCTGATTAGCCTAAATTTTTTATCGCTTGCTGCCCAAGATGCCGAGCTGATGAAAGAATATTTGTCGCTCTATGATATTACTCAATCTGCTTCCAATAAACTGTTGGTTGAAGGCATTATTTCTGTCGCCACCAGTATCAAAGCGCGACGTATTCAGCGTTTGCCGCAACCGGGGTTTGTGCGCGGGACGGTGATTGATATTCAAATTAACCAAAAGAACTTTGCTGGGGTCAGTATCCGCCAGTTTGCCCATTTATTGGCGCATGTGTTTGGCTATCACGCCAGCTTAAATAGCTTTGTTGAGGTGTCTATCAGTGATGCCGTTACCAAAGAGGAGATATATAGATGTCAGCCACGCAGCGGTCTCAGTCCTCTTATTTAACCGATCTAATGGCGGCGCCGCAAGCCTATGAGTTATTGCAAGCGCTGCGTTTGGTTCGCCATGAAGTCAGTATGGGACATGCGCCTATCGAGGTGCGTTATCGTGCCTCGTTGTCATTGGCCTATCCGCAAGCAGAAATTGAATCGATGTCGCTCATTGCTCAGGACAATATGCAAGACGGTGGCAGCTCATTAAAGAATGGTCAATTAAAGGCCAGTTCATTAAGGGCTAGGCAGATAGAAGTTTGCCCCGCAGTTATCGGACTGACTGGTCCATTGTCGGCCTTGCCAGCGATGTATACCGATCATCTGGCGTCGCGAGTACAACACGCAAAAGATAAAGCAGCACCGGCATTTTTAGATTTGTTTAATCATCGTTTGACAGATTTGTATGTCCAAGCAAGCTGGTTTTACAACCTGCCATTACAGTATGAACTAAATGATAAAAAGGACAGCTATCTGCTGAGCTTGCGAGCGCTGGCACGGCAGCCGAAGAAGCTAACGGCAATCGATAGCTTGATTGCCTATGCTGGCATGATTAGCCCAGGACGTTTGACCGCCGATCAGTTAGCGCATGTATTGTCGCATTTTTTAGATAGCACGGTCAGTGTTGAGCAATTCGTGCCCGAATGGTTTGATCTGCCAGCAAATGAGCAAACAGCCCTCGGTGGACAGCATGCCGCACTTGGGATATCTGCGTTTTGCGGTGCGCGTGCCGTGCAGTTTGATAGCAAAATTAGAATCGTCTTTCATCAGTTGGATGCCAAGCGCTATTTAAGACTATTACCAGCAGGGGATATGTACCGAGTTATCATTGATTTTATCCGTAAATGGTGCGGTGTTTGCCTGGCGGTCGAGATGCAACTGGAGCTGGACAAGCAATATATAAGCCCTTTGTCATTATCAGAAAGCAGCTTTGGTGGCTTGGGGCAGGGTGGGTTTTTGGTATCAAAGCCTGCCACCGAGCACTATGATGATACCCGCTATGCGTTGCCTATTCAGTAGCACTCGTATCGGTTTTAAAGTGAATCAACTATAAGTTGCTTGTTTACTAATAACGCTCAATAACCACTCTAATTTTGATACATCAGTTTAATAAAATGCTAAAGGGAAATATTTATGAGCCAGTTAAAAGCTGTAATCACCCGCTTGAGTCCGAGTTGCCGACAGTGTTTGCAGCAAGCGGCTAGGCTTTGTATCAATAATGGGCATCGCGAAGTTGATACTGTTCATCTGCTGCATGAGCTGATTGCTACGCCGCACAATGATGTGGCTCAAATACTCAAAGTGAATAAAATTAATCAGCAGTCATTACTAGCAGATATAACTGATTTGCTAAATACCTTTGGTCAGGCAACAGGCTCAACGCCTGTATTCAGTCAAGACTTGATGGCGCTGTTAGAAGACGCATGGGAGCTTGCCAGTAGTCAGCATAGTCAAGATGAGGATAACAATAGCCCACTAGAGATTCGTTCTGGACATATATTATTGGTGCTATTGGCTTATCAGCGTTATCAGCCATTACTCAAAACTCTCCCTGAGCAACTCCAGTATATCGATCGTTTTACCCTAAAAGATGATTATGAGCATCAATGTCTTGGCAGTACCGAAGGCAGTGGCTCGGCTAATATGACTAATAAAAGCGCTGATATTGATGACAACCATGCAGGAACTAAAGCGTCTTTAGACGCAGAGCAAGCAAATACCAAGCCAACCCCTGCATTAGATAAATATACCTATGACTTAACGGCTAAAGCTGATGCTGAACAAATAGATCCGGTCATTGGCCGTGAGTTTGAGATTCATCAGCTTATCGATATTTTGATTCGTCGTCGCCAAAACAATCCTATTTTAACCGGCGAGGCTGGCGTCGGTAAAACGGCAGTGGTAGAAGGTTTGGCGCAAAAGATAGTCGCCGGTCAAGTGCCTGATCAGCTCAAAGAGGTGACGATACGTAGTCTTGATATGGGACTATTGCAAGCAGGAGCAAGCGTCAAAGGGGAGTTTGAAAACCGTCTAAAGCAAGTTATCGAGGAAGTACAAGCCTCGGTACAGCCGATTATTCTGTTTATCGATGAGGCGCATACCTTAATCGGTGCTGGCGGGCAGGCAGGTCAAAATGACGCGGCGAATTTATTGAAGCCTGCGCTGGCTCGTGGTGAGCTAAGAACCATTGCGGCGACGACGTGGTCAGAATATAAAAAATACTTTGAAAAGGACGCAGCGTTGTCACGCCGTTTCCAAGTGGTCAAAGTCGATGAGCCTGATATTGAGACAGCAGTAGCGATGATTCGTGGGTTGAGTGCCAAGATGCAGGATCATTTTGGCATATTAATCGATGACGATGCGCTACAAGCGGCGGTTGAGCTATCGGCACGTTATATCAGTGACAGGCAATTACCGGACAAGGCTGTTAGCGTATTAGATACGGCAGCTGCGCGGGTGAGCTTATCAAAGACTGCCATGCCCAATCAGCTGGATAAGTTACAAGCTAAGGGCGTGCAGTTAGAGCAGCATATCAATAATCTCAGCCAGCAGCTTGAGCGTATCGGTGGCGTGGACGAAAAAGAAAAGGTCAGCCAAAAGATTGCTGTACTTGATGAGCAGCGTCAGGCCAATCAGCAAAACATTACTGATATGACCAGCCGCTGGCATGAACAGCGTCAGCTTAATGACCAGCTTGATGCGCTCAATCAACAATTAAGTGGCAAGGCAGATGGCTCTGATAGCCTTAGTGCAAAAGAGCGCTTGGACAAACAAGCTGAGTATCAAAATATCGAGCAGTCGCTAAAACAGATACAAGAAACGCAGCGCCTCATCCATCCTGTATTGGATCGGCAGGTCATCAAGCAGATTATCTCAGATTGGACCAGTATTCCACTTAACGATATGGCAGGTAATGAGAAAAACCATATCTTAAATTTGGCTGATACCTTACAAGCACGCGTCATCGGCCAAGATCATTCTGTGGCCGCTATCGTTAAACGCATTCATACCGCCAAAGCGCGCTTAGATGATCCCAACCGTCCGCAAGGCGTATTTATGCTAGTAGGACCAAGTGGTGTGGGTAAGACTGAAACCGCGCTGGCGCTATCAGAGGTGTTGTACGGTGGTGAGCGTAATCTTATCACCATTAATCTATCAGAATATCAAGAAGCACATAGCGTTGCTTCATTAAAAGGCTCGCCGCCAGGCTATGTTGGTTATGGTGAAGGTGGTGTATTGACAGAAGCGGTCCGCCGTCGCCCTTATAGTGTGTTGCTACTTGACGAAGTAGAAAAAGCCCATCCAGACGTATTGGATTTATTTTATCAGGTCTTTGATAAAGGGGTGATGGAAGACAGTGAGGGGCGTTTGATTGATTTCAAAAACACCCTTATTTTATTGACCAGTAATATTGGGTCGTCTGCAATCATGCAGCAGTGTATCAATACCGATCCGAGTGTTACGGACTTTAGCTTACCCGACAGCGATAGCCTAAAGCAGGTCATCAATCCGCATCTGTACAAAGCCTTTAAACCCGCGTTTTTAGGTCGTTTGACAGTGATACCTTACTATCCATTGACTGATGACGCGCTGGCAGAAATTATTCGCTTAAAGCTGGATAAAATCACTGGGCGTATTCATGACAATTATGACGTGCCTTGTGTCATCGATCCTGAAGTGATTGAGCTGATTTTATCGCGTTGTCACGAGGTCGATTCTGGTGCACGTAACGCCGATGCGATTATCAGCCATACCTTGCTACCGCAGCTGGCGGGTCAGCTACTGGCTCATGATGACAGTCAAAGTGTGCTAAAGAAAATTACCGTATTTGTCGATGAGGACGATAATTTTGCCTATCGTCTCGATACTGATGCCGTCGTGGCGCTCAATCAAATGGCGCAATACAGCGAAGATGAAACTGGAGATCAGGTTGAGAAATCGCCAAGCAAACCCATTTCAGCCAAAAAGTCTGCCGTTAAAAAACCTGATGTCAAAAAGTCGACAGTGAAAAAAACAGCCAGTAAAAAACCTACTAAAAAGGCTATTAAAGAGGAGTCACTATAATGAACACTGATAACTCTTTAGCAGTCAACATTGAGACCCTTATCGCGCCTATCGATGGCAGTCGTCATGGGGTCGGCGAAGATCTAATGTTTGATCCACGTATCGATGCCATCGTTGCTGCTCGTCAAGAGGATGATCCATTACTGGCGCAAGGCAACTGGGTCACTGAGCTAAAAGTGGCTGACTGGGATTTTGTCAAAAACCAATGTGCTGAGTTGCTCAGCCATACCAGTAAAGATATCAAGCTGGCACTTTGGTATGTCGATGCCTTGAGTCATACCGATCATTTAGCAGGTATCAGTCAGGGTTTGAGTCTATTGCAGGCGCTGAATGATGAGTATTGGCTGACCATGTATCCGACGTTAGATGGCGAGGAAGACAGTATGGATATCAGGGCAGGGCTGCTGTCATGGTTCGTCAAGGCGCTCACTGATGATATCAAGCAACTGTCGCTTGCTGATACCAAAGCAGGAAATTACAATTATAACTATTATCTAACCGCGCGTGATCATGATAAGCAGCGTCAGCAAAACCCCGATAGCGAAACGTCCAATCAATTAACGCTGAGTGACTATAATCATGCCATAAAGACCAGTAGTGAGACTTGGCAACAAGCACTCATGGCCGATCTTAGGGCAGTGACTGAGCAGTGGCAGACACTGACTGATCAGCTAAACGATCTGATGGGTATGGATGCACCGGTATTCGCACCAGTCACGGATTTATTGGTGGCACTGACCCAGCATCTGCGTCCATTGATACCAGAGTATTCTGATGATAATAGTATATCCGCTCAAGAAAGCGTAGCCGATACTATGGACAGTATTGGTGAAAGTGCGATGTCGGATAGTAGTGGACAAGCTGCTAGCACAAAAAATATTAGCTCAACCAGTTTTAATCCTAGTAACCGTGATCATCAAAGCAATCGTCGGCAAGCGCTTAAATTACTGGGTCAAATTCAAGACTATTTTGCGACCAATGAGCCGCACAGCCCGGTGACTTTTTTGCTGGGTCGTGCTATTGACTGGGCCGATATGCCACTGGATCAATGGCTCACCCATATCATCAAAAACGAAGACCAGCTGGCGACGCTATCTGACATGATTGGCATTCAGCCCAAACGTGATTCATCTGACGATGGTTATTAATTGAATCAACGACAAATGAATACTTGGTTAATGGGCAATCTGTGCGCAATTTATGATCTTACAATATTAAACTTTCCACCTTTGGACTGATAGAGAAGGGCTTGTCATGGTATGGACTCAAACAAAGCGGCATGTGCAACTTAGTAGTGCCCATCCTGATATTGCCACCAGTCTCATTCAACAGGCTGACTTGGTTGAAAGCTTGCTGGGTATGCCATTGCCCGACAGTGTTTGGAGTAAGTCCGCGCTTATGCCAGCACCCGATGCCTATCCAAGCCCATACCATCAAGACCAACGAGTACAGTCTTATCAAGAGCGACAGCTTGCACTCTATTGCGGCTACCGTATTAGTATTACTCTACTGCAGCCACGAGCAGGACTGGATATAAAGCAATGGCTAGGGCAAAGTCTCTCGGTACATTGGAATACGGGGGATACGCTATTACCAAGCCAAACCCGTCACGGTATCATCACCGAAGCAATTGCTCTCGGTAGTAACAGTGGTATGGCCGCCTATCGTATCATCTGTGAACCTAACTTAGGTCAATTACGCCTGAACAGTCATAATCGCCGTCACCATCATCTCAGTCTCAGTGAACTCATTACCCAAATCATCAGTCCATACGATATGAACGTTGAGATTGACGAGCGCCTCAGTGATGACAGCAACTATCATATCCAGCATAGCGTGCAATACAACCAAACCGACCTGGCATATTTGACTCAATATCTTGCCCTCTATGGCGTCACTGGCTACTATCGTCATGAGAGTGACAAGCACACTCTAGTCTTGTTACCTAGTGATGGCGAAGTCCTACGTCCAGACACAAACGACATTCAAAGCATCCTCAGTCAAAACCCAGCCAACCTCGCTGATAGACAAGATCGCATTACTGCCATTCGCCCGCGTATTGCTCAGCATACTCAGCACAGCGATCTACATCGTTATGACAGTCGCTTGATGAGTACCTATACTGGCAGTAGCAGTAGCGAGCAACCTATCGACTCATCAAACAGCACGCATCAGCGCTTTATGCACAGTCATAGCCGTTTTGATGATGACAGTCTCGATAAGCTTGCCACCCGCTACCAGCAGAACGCACAGCAGCGTGCCAATCTAGGCAGCCTCACTGGTAATATCCGTCACTTAGAGCTGCCAAGTAGCCACTATATCGATGGTAATCCTTATTTAACCGATCCCATCAGTCTGGTGTCTATTCATCAGCACATTAATAATCATATCCCGGCAGATTGGTTGGGTATAGCCGCTTTTGATCCTATTACCTTACAGCCAAATACCGACCATGAAAATGATGACGGCAATGACGACAACGTCCATCACATCAACGCCTGCTACCTACCGTTTCCGCACCATCACCATATTCCCTATGGGGAACAGCTGGACAAACTTGGACAACCGCATCCGAGTCTAACAGGACTTATGAGCGCCAGCATCATAGACATAGACAGCAGCGCCATTACTCATGACCGCAACCACCGTGCCCATATTAGATACCACTGGCAGCAAGAAGAAGATGGGCAGGATAACAATAGTGACAGCGCGCATTGGATACCCATTGCTAGTCATTTAGTCGCTGACCACATGGGACAAACCCATCCTTTGCGTCATGGGCAACATGTCCTTATTGACTTCATCGGTGGTGACATCAGCCATCCCATCATTATTGGCAGCACCCATAACGGCCAAGGTAATTCTGATGCTCAGCATAATAGCATCGTCAGTGACACTGATAGCATTGATGCCACCAGTCCCGCTTGGTTTATTAATCAAAGCCATGCTCACCCCATAGATGGTATCAAGACTCAAAGTATCGATAGCAGTCGCACAGGCGAGGCGACCAAAGACAGCCTTATTAATGGCTATAACCAGCTAATGTTTGACGCTCATCCTGACAGTCCGCAGATTAACGTCTATAGCAGCAGCTTCCAGTCTAGCCTGACTATCGGACATCTGTATCAGCATAGCGACCATACTCGTGGGCAAGCTCGAGGGCGCGGCATTAGTTTAGAGACCCAAGCCGCTGCTAATGTGCAAGGCAGCACAGGTATTCATATCAGTAGCCAAGCATCAGACCCCTTATCAAAATCTCACATGAGTCATAACAGCCATAGTAAGCTGCAAACCGCTGACCAACATCAGCAAGCTTATGCTCAGCTGGCTGAGACTCATCAGCCAGTGGGACTAGAGGGCAGCAGCAATAACAAGCAAAGCAGTAGTAAAGAAGATGCGCAAACACCTTTTGCCCAATTTAGCGAAGACACTAATGATAGTACGCTTAGCGAGTCCGGACAATGGCAACAAGCCAATCTGCTGATCGACTCTCAGCGTCATCTAGCGATGCTAAGCGGACAACACAGTCAGCATACCAGCACTAAAAACACCCATAGCCACGCCACTGATAGCACCCATCATCATGGCCAAACTCAGATGAATCAACTGGTCGCAGGCGATATTCACTACTACTCAAACAAAGCACAGACCCATACCGCGGCTCATGGCGATGTGACGATACAAGCTCATCAAAATCAGATGCGCCTTGATAGCGAGCAGACGCTACGCATCCACAGCCGAGACAGTATTGAGATTATCGCGCCTGATACGTTAACGCTAAAAGCGGCGGGCAGCGGCATTGAGATATCGGGTGGCAATGTGACCTTTATTACGCCAAGTCAAGTGGGCTATAAGGCGAGTAAAGTAGATTGGGGCAGTGGGGGTGGAGAAGCTAAAAACCTGTTGATGAAACAGATGCAGTTTGAAGCTTGTGAGAAGTTGTCAAAGCAGGCTGAGGACAATCATGCTGCTAGTACTGACTTATAATAAAAATAACTTTTACTCAAATCTTACACGCAAATATAAAAGCATGACAGCATAATGAATATCCAACCAAAAAAAACACTGAGCGTAAGCTTACAGACTCAAAGCCTCGATTTTCGAGCACTTAGCACCTTTGATGTCATGATGGTTCATCATAGTCAGACAGAGCTGATTGAAGAGATTAATTCTGCTTTCCCCGACGCTATACATTCATTACAGCAAGAGTTGCTTAGCTATCATATGATTGATAGTCCAGTTATGATTACCCTAATCTCAGACATTCTTAATATCCTAGAGGTGCATTTGCAGCAATGTGAGCTGCTATCTCATAGTCATGGGCTACTTGCACTGCTTGATTATACTGCGCCTAATAGACGAGCGCATCAAACAAGAATGAGTGCCAAAGAGTATTTACCAGACGAGATTGAATGGCAGCAGATAGACAAAGATATCAATGCTTTAGAAAACTTTAAGTTAAACGCAGAGCAAATTGCTTACACGCTTAGTCTTAATCAAATTATTCAAAAAAGTGGTAAGAAAAAGCATTTTCGCTATTTGGATGCGCAAGTACTCATTCACCTGCTGCCATTAAATCAGCACGCCTACATTGCCAATCGCTATGGCTATCCTAATCGGCTTTGGCTATCAATGGATAATAGTTGGTATAGCTTAGATAGTATTCATCACTATAAACCAGAGCAGGTTAGACAAGTACAGCGCCTACCAAGCTACTGTCCACTAACGCAAAACCAGCTAGATAGTATCAGCACGCTTAATCGCTTTTTTGCCAAAAAAGGTATCGATGGGACTGAGTTGATACTGAATCACTACAGTTCATTGCTGAACTGGTTAGACAAAGCAAATACTCAACTAACCGCCGCCACGCATCTGACCAATCCTGTTGACCGTATGACGATGATGAACCGATGGCTGTATGAGTGCTATGAGCAGTCAGGTTTAGTGACATTAGATAATTAAGAATTAAGGAATAAGATAATGGCAAATAGCAATAGATGTGATCAATGTTTGACTCAAGGGATTACGATATTACCTACGCGTTGGGGATGTAGACTTAACAAAAGTTTCTTAAAGAAAAGTAGTGTTTCTAATATTTTATTTAGCTCTAGGTTACTTCGTGAAGGCTATATATACATCCTTGACAATAATGGAGAATGGTATGGCTATGCCGTCACCCAAGGGCGTTATCTAAAGCAATTTGATGTACAGAATACTTCAAAAACTCCTGATTTACCGATATCTGATTATACTTGTCACAGAGGTGATAACTGTACAGCATTGAACAGCTTTATTCGTATTCCTAACCCAAACAACGATATAGAAACTTTGTGGTGTGCTTATAGCCCGGTTAAGTGGACACCTGCAGTGATTGAAAGGCATCAAAATAATATTAATGACGCTAAAACTAATAATATGATTGAAGTACCCGTATCTACTACTCAGTCGAAAAGCAAAATATCTTTAGGAACAGGTGAGTCACAAAATGGTGGCGGCTATGATTTATGGAGGTATGATCCTGAAGGAGATAATAAAGAAGAAACTTATCAGTACCTTGCTCTTGAATACTTTGATGATATTAACCCGTTTACGGAACAACTTTATAGTCCAAATAAATCAGATGAAACAAAAAAACTCAGTACAGAATTATCTAGAACAGAAAAAAATGGGAATCGTGTATTGAGTGTCAACTTTAACGATACTATTGGTAAGTTAATTGACCTAAACGAATTTATGATACAAGCAAAACTTGCCTATAGACCATCAGAAAGTGCAGTGCAAGGCTATACTGTAGCTAAGCTGATAAATACTCTAAGAGACAATATTGACCAAAAAGCAAAAGCTGATGCAGAGCAACACATAGCTAGAGTCAATACAGTTTCTGATGCAATGCAAACTTCACCAAGATGGGAAGGAGATGGGCCAAGTGAAGAAGAACAGCAGGTGGAGGAGCAAAGAAGGCAAGAAGGTGCATTAAAATACACTCAGAGTCAACGTCAAGGAGCATGGTCGGACTATAGCAAATTAATTCGTGAAAGTGAGATGGATAGATGGCTATCAAACTTTGAAGCCAGATCTATGAAACGCAAAAAAGAACTCAATAATATGCTAATTTCATTATCTAGCTACTACAGTGTGTTTCTTAAAGATAAAGATTTAAAAACAATGATGACTCAATGCTTCGATAAAAACGATGAGCTGAGCTGCATTTACTATACTTTAACCGTTCAGCAGTTTGTAGGCGCAACAGCTACTATTCCTGGGCAAGCTAGATTGTATGATTTACAATTATCAGAAAAAAATGCGAGCGACGAAGATAATTATTTAGCGAGAGCGCTTATATTTAATCAAGATAAGGTAGCTAAATATATTGATGGTCTTACTCCAGTTACTCGTCTGACCACAGATGAAATAGTAACTGCTTCTTGGTCAGGGCTATTTAATACAGGCTCATCAGAGATCTTTAAGATGTTTGATGAAAAAGCTAAACAATTAGGTGTTACTGTTGGACTGGCTGAACAGCTCGCTATACCGTTTATGGAAAAGTACGGCACGAGTAGTCAACTTAATAATATTATTGTAGCGCAAAAAGAGTATTTATTTGGTTATCATCATGAAAAAGCGCTAATTATTGTTCAAGGTAAAGGCACGTTTAGCGAAGCCAGAACTGCTTTGAAGGAGGGCATATCTAGAATCGCTGGTACAAGTAATCTGCCTACTCGTATGCGGTATAGTATAGATGAGGCGCTTAAAATTACTGGAGAAAATACAAGACTAAACAATTCTTTTAGTCAAGATTTTTTATATCACATAGATAAATCTCAAGTTAAAAACAGCACTAGTATTTATCAAAGTAGTCAAAAGGCTATTAAGGACAAAGGTAGACTGCAAAGTGGGGTCGCTAGTAGTGTAAGTACATCATCTATTATAAGACCAGCGCCTAATACTTCAAATACCACCTCTAGTGCAAGAGCGCTTGAAACATATAATACGAATGTTCCAGGTAGCAGAAATTATAATATATTTAAAGGAATTGTCGATCAGAATATAGACTTAGCGACTAGAAGTAACTATTTTGGTGGTATGCTCCAAAGTATCGCTTGTGTGTTTTTGGTTCATAGTTTTTTTATAGCCCGAGCAAAAGATGAGACTGGAATAACCGAGGGCGCAAAAGCTGCTGCAGGACTTATGGTACTTATAGCAGGAGGTTTGGAGCTACGCGGCAATGCAAGTCAGCTTATGGTAAATGAGTTTAAATTAGCTAAAAATGCGGGAAAATCCGTAGATGCTAAGAAATTATCTGATGCTACTCGTCAAGCAGGTCGATTATCAATAGGCGCAAGACTATTAGGTATTGGCGGTGCAGCAATATTTGCAGGGTTTGATTTTAATTCTGGAAATAAAGCGGGACGTAATGACGATGGCGTCATGCAATATGCTTACTACGGTTCAGCGGCAACAGGTATAGGATCAACGCTGTTTTTGACATTAGGTGCTGGTATGGCAGCTACGGGTATTGGAGTTGTTTTACTTATTGGTTTTATCGGTATCAATCTATTTATCGGTTACTGGCATAAGACAGGCATGGAGAATTGGCTCAAGCATAGTATATGGGGGACAGACAGCAACAACTGGTCACTTGAACATACGCTAAAGCAATTTGACCATGCTGTGGCTGGCGAAGATATTGACCTACGGGATAACTAAATGATAGACATCAATGGCAGAAACCCCTTTGCAAAATTTACTTATAGAGAAGTTAATCAAAAGCTAGATAATAATTTTGGAATGGGCTTAGGTGGTCGAGTCAGAGAGCTTAATGACTTTAAATGGCTTGATAAAAACCATCGTTATGATGTACCCCTGTATCCACAGCGTACTGTCGTACAGTTTAACTCAACCTATATGGAACTCACAGGACGCCAAGATAGAATACGCGGAGACGTCACATTTGGCGGTATATTCTTTTTGACTATCATTAGTATTGGAATATATTACACAACTTCTAGTGTTTTATTAGATATCACTAAAGGTAATACCTATGCTGTTGCCTATGTTGGCGTTATTACAGTCTTACTGATACTGATGGCTGTTTATTTACTAGCTTTACTCTCAACCGAACTGTTTACCTATACCTATTTGCCTATGCGTTTTAACCGTAAGACACGTAAAGTCTATGTCCGTCAAGCCAATCGTAAAGTTGAGGTTTTTGACTGGGATGAACTACAGTTCTATATGGCAACTACGTACAAAGACGGTGGTGATGTACGTGGCCTCACCCTTGCTGATGATGGTATGACCATTACTAGCATGTTTAGTTTACCATTCGTTAGTGATCTGACCGCTAAAGAGATATTAGGTGGAACGCAGCTAAAACAACATTTTGAATTTGTTCGTCGTTATATGGAAGGTGGTGATAAACAATTTGTAGAAGTTAAAAATGCTATTCGCTATATTCATCCTGTACATCAAAAAAGGGAAAGTCCATTATTATCATTTCAGCGAGCTACATTAGCAGCACTGGATTCAGATGAAAACATGGAGTATCCCAAACAAGCACTAAGATTACATTGGACACATTTAGCAATCATCATACAACTGTGGCTACGCTATCTAGGGCGTCTACTCTCTATCAACACCAGCATTACCCCCAAATTTAGCCCAGAGATAGAAGCTGAATGTCAGATAGATCCTAACGATCCGTATGACTTAAACAAAAACTTGCCCGAAGGTAATATTGAAGATGTCAATCAACCACTCTGGAAAAAGCTGGCTTATAGCGTCGGCCTCATTCTATTTGGCATTATCATGCTGTTTGCGTTTGCATTCTTCGTAGACATCATTGGTAGTATTCGGGGGCATTATCCAGATGTAGTCGGTAAGCTATGGTGTTTATTTAGTTTTAAGTGGTTGTCTTAATAAATCATTGGCTACCTTTTTATTACTGTATGTGATTGCTTAAATAAAAAGTAACTAGGAATAACAACATGCAATTACGCGACGACTTCGCCAAACATATCAGTGAGCTTCACAATCCTATTGACCGTCCTTATACCACTCGTATAGACAGAAGATTATTAGAGAGTACTGAAGATATTGAACATCTTAACAAAGAAATTCATGATGTTAATCCTGACTATCTGACCTTCTTACCAGCATATTTTTGGATGTTTTATTTTGCTATTGGCTGGGTTTATTTTTCTTCATTTTGGTTAGGTAATTATTTTCTTCAAGATATTGGAGAGGTTGTCTTTATAGATGGTGAGTTTAGTCTTTTTGATATAGTATTCAGCTTCTTATGGATTGTTGTATTTGGTACGCCACTAATCCTACTTCTATATCAACTCATCAGAAAGCACTTTATTCGTACCCAGTATTACTTCTTAAAAAAAGAACAGAAAATAGCTTATTACTACCGTCCACTGATGAAATTTAGACAGCCTTATGAGCTTAAGATAGTAGATTATAAAGACGTACATCCAGACTTGCATCTGGACAAATATAATCAAGCGTACACACCACTCAATCTCTACGTCGCTGATCCTCAGACAGGTGACATTACTCACCATCTAAAGCTAGAAGATTATAGAGTCAATCCACGCGTACAATGGGCATTTATCCGCACTTATATGGAAAGCCCAGCGGATGATCTGCCAATAGACAACGAACTCTGCCAAGCATACCCAGCTGACACCAGTAAATCATTGTTTGCTTGCACTGATATTATTTATCGAAAAAACGGTATACTGCCTAGTGATCATTCTGGCGGTGGTCAGATCATGGTCTTTATAATAGGCTCAATAATAGCTTTAGGTAATCTATTTCAGGCTAATCATTACCAATGTACCAAGCGAGCCATCTTGCATCCTGACGTGCAGAAGCTACTTGCATGGGACGGACAAAGCAACCCCTATCCAATACAGCCCATAACTGATGAAGCTAAACTAGCCTTTGAAGGTAGAAATTGGGAGGTTAATGTCAGATGGGCGTGTATCATACTTATTAACGTTGGTTTATTTGCATGGGCGGTAGTGGCTTATAATAGTTGATAAGAAATGGAATAAGCCAATGATTGAAGACAAGCATAGTAATTTTGCCAAACATATCAATGAACTACAAGAAGTTCTTGAAAGCCCTTATAGCAGTGAGATAAATAAAACCTTATTAGATAGCGATGAAGATGTTGAACACTTAAATAAAGAAATTACCAATATTAACCCTGACTATATGAGCTTTTTCCCTAGCTATTTTTGGTATTGGTATTTTGGTATCGGTTGGATATATTTTTCTTCTGTTATGTTTTTTAGTATTTTTATTGGGGATATATTTTATAGAGAACCAATGAAAGGTTTAGGCTCTGTTTTAATAGTGTGTTGATATAACTTATTGATAAATGATATAATGACT
>NZ_RRYX01000271.1:0-492 GCF_014861375.1 Psychrobacter sp. FME5
ATAAAGACACAAGCGAGAATTACGGCAGCCTCATAGCTGGCTTTAAGCTTATCATAGCGTGTAGCAATGCCTCTGAAGTGTTTTAACCTAGCAAAGGCGTTTTCTACTAAATGGCGACAGCGATATAAGTACCAATCTAGCGTATCGTTATTGCTTTTAGAGTTGGACTTAACGGGTATTACTGACTCAGCACAATGTTCAAAGATACAATCTCTTATGTCGCTACTATCATAGCCTCTGTCTGCTACAACAGCCTTAGTCTCTTTTTTGATGGTACTTTTAATTAAAGCGTTGGCCATTTTAGAATCATGTACTTGGCCTCCTGTCAGCGCCACATGAACAGGGTTACCACAAGCATCAACCATGAGATGTAACTTGCTGCTATTGCCAGCAACGCTGGTGCCGATGGCTTCATCACGACAACTGGCAGCGCCTGTACTGTGCTGATGTGCTTTTACCACGCTACCATCTATAAATAACCATTCACTATCG
>NZ_RRYX01000272.1:0-482 GCF_014861375.1 Psychrobacter sp. FME5
CTTCTATGTCAATTATGGCTATGTCTGATGCCAGCATACTTTTTAGAACACCACCCAATTATGAATAAGCTTTTAAGTAGATTTAGTGGTATATATTTCTTTTCAGTTTTAATCAGTCTCGTGAATTATGTAGTATGTAATCTCTATAGAAAGAATGCCTATAATCGTCTTTTAATAGAAGTAGTAGATGTTGCTAAGAGACCATCCCGAATTCTGTGTAACTGCCGTTTAGATTAAATGCCTGCTGATACGTTCATCAAACATAATCATAAAGCGATTAAGAGCAGACGTCCAGTTACGGATAGGCATCGACCACTTTTTGGATGCCTGCTGTGTTGCTAGATATACCACTTTAAACGCTGCCTGATCAGACGGGAACACCTTACGCTTATTCACCGCTGTCCGAATCACACTGTTCAAAGACTCAATAGCATTGGTGGTATAGATGGCTTTTCTGATATCTTTCGGATACTCAAAGAACA
>NZ_RRYX01000273.1:0-482 GCF_014861375.1 Psychrobacter sp. FME5
TATAAAATACCAGATGACGTGCTACTCAATGATGTTAAAGAACATCCTGATGATTACCAATATGAGCGAGCACGTCGTTTAAACTGTAGTAAAACAGGCATTTATCATGCCTTAAAGCGCCTTGATATCAGTCAAAAAAAAGACTTTGGAACATCCAAAAGCGTGTCCAATAAAAAGAGCGGCGTATCAAAGTAAGCTTGATAGCTTTATGCAGCAAGGCTATCCCATTGTGTATATGGATGAGAGCGGCTTTGAGCATGAGACCATTCGCTCTCATGGCTATGCACCGATAGGTACACCCTGTATCGATAGCTACAATTGGCAATCTAAAGCTCGAACCAACGTTATCGGTGCTCTGTATGAAAAGATGCTGTTTGCGCTTGATTATTTTGAGCACAACATCAACAGCAGCATATTTTATGACTGGTGCAAGTTCACGCTAATCCCAAGCCTTAAAACCAAATGCGTGATTGTCATGGATA
>NZ_RRYX01000274.1:0-480 GCF_014861375.1 Psychrobacter sp. FME5
TTCTATGTCAATTATGGCTATGTCTGATGCCAGCATACTTTTTAGAACACCACCGTACTATTGGTGGTGTATCAAAAAGTATGCTGGAGTAATAAAAGAAGGGTGACAGCCGAAGCAAGATGATATATTTGAGGTTATGAAGACACAAATACAGATCAATTGCCCCGACTGTCACAGTCCCAGTTTTTCGATACACGGCAAAAAAAGCTATGGCAAGCAGAACTACCAGTGCAAGGACTGCAAACGTCAATTCATTGGCGACCATGCCTTAACTTATCATGGCTGTCACTCTAAAATAGAAGACATCATACGGCTAATGACGGTTAGAGGTTGCGGCGTCAGAGACATAGCCGTTATAGCCTCTATTAGTATTGGTAAAGTCCTTAGCACCATAGGCTCATCGGTCTATAAGATTACACCTAAAAAGCGCTATTATGAACGCTTAGAGGTTGATGAGTTTTGGACTTACGTGTATCGCAA
>NZ_RRYX01000275.1:0-475 GCF_014861375.1 Psychrobacter sp. FME5
CTAGATGCCTCGCTTTATATAAGTCCCAGTCCATATGGTCGTTAGAAGACTGAGTATTTCGTTTTCGAGGGATGTTATCCCGTGTCCCAGCTTGTTCAATATGCGCTCGTAGTGCATCAGAATCATAGCCTTTATCGGCACATAAAACCTCTGTGTTGCTCAAATTAACTTTGTCTACTAAGTCAGGTGCGACTTTAACGTCGTGGGTCGTGCCATCTGACAAGATAAAGGTAATCGGATTGCCATGCGCATCTACTGCCAAGTGAATCTTGGTCGCGCGTCCTGCCACACTTTTACTAATGGATTGTAGGTTCTCATTGCCACCACTGCTGTGCTGATGCGCTTTAATATGAGTACCATCAATGAAGACCCACTCAAGGTCTGCGTCTTTGATCAGTAACGTAAATAATGCAATCAGCTTATTACTGCGAGACCAGCGCTGGTAAGCTTTATAGATGGTATTGGGCTTGCCAAA
>NZ_RRYX01000028.1:0-28363 GCF_014861375.1 Psychrobacter sp. FME5
TGACTATCTCTGCGAGCAGTTACGCTCGCCTAGACTGATTGTTGCGTAAGTCCTATGAGTTTTGCATAGCGGCTATTTCCAATACGAATTAACGTCGTCTCTAATAATTTAACCACTGCTGCTAGCACATTATCATGGGATAACTCTTCTGCTTCTAAGTCTTTTTCAACTTGCGCTCGTAGATTAGGCAGCGCCTCGGCAAAACCTATCATCGCATCGAACTTAGCCTGATCACGCACGCGATTCCATTCTGGATGATACAGATACTGCTTACGGGCTTTGTCATCACGACCTGTCGATTGTAGATGTCCTTTTTCATCTTGGCATATCCAAACCTCTGACCACATGGGCGGTATTACTAACGCATCAAAACGCTGACGCAGTGCCTTGTCTTTGACCGTTTTACCAGTCGCATCTCGATACGTAAAACCGCGCCCCCAACGTCTGCGCGTAAACCCAAGCTCATCATCGCTAACGTAGCGCAAATTCGCCAAGCGCGCTAAATGCTCATAATCATGGCGCACATCTGGCGTATTTATCTGTTCATTTAACGTCGCCATAAAAACACTCATTTAATAAAATAGTTGTTTTAGCATAGTTAACTACAGCAGTATTTGCTATGTGTTTGCCACGGCCAAAATGTAATCGATGTGTAAAATACAAAAAAAACGCCAAGCATAAACTTGGCGTTTTTTTAACGATTACACTAGGGCGTGTCCTCATTTTAAAAATGGTTATAAAAATGAGATAAATTGCAGTCAAACGAGGAAAATAGCGCAAATAATATCGGGATATTAATCAGCTATTTGACGATATTTAGCAAAATTTAGCCATTTTTAGCCCATTTAGATACAATCGCTTGAATTGAGTACACGCCCTAGCGTGAGAAGTAGCTATTTACCATATACACATAGATAAGCGCTTTCGACATCAATTTTAACGTTGAACTTCTGATTGGCTTCAACGGTAAATTGCTCGCCAGCATTAAAAGTCTGCCACTCATCGCTTTCTGGCAGCTTTACTGTTAATGCACCGCTGACTACACTCATGGTTTCAAACTCACTGGTGTCAAATTCATATTCACCAATCTCCATAACACCAACGGTCGCAGGCCTAGTAGCCGTTTGAAAGGCAATAGAAGTGACTTTATTATCAAAATAATGATTAACGCTTGGCATAATTTTCCTTAAACTATATTTATTTCAGAGAATAAACTAAATTTAGCTTTATATAAGTACAGCACACCCTTTTTAGGCTTGATTTAATAAAGCTAAGCGAACGACTTTGAGAGCTTGCGAACAACGGAGTTGAGTGTTCTTTATTACATCATGCATGACATAATTTATGTATGTCACTTGCTTTCAATATTAATAGTGTCAACTACAATCCAGCCTTTAAACTGGCTTCAATAAATTGATCCAAATCACCATCCAGTACAGCACCCGTATTAAAGGTTTCAACGCCCGTGCGTAAGTCTTTGATACGTGAATCATCCAGTACATAAGAGCGAATTTGACTGCCCCAGCCGACGTCAGATTTATTGTCTTCGACCGCTTGCTGTGATTCCATGCGTTTTTGCATCTCAAGCTCATATAACTTGGCACGCAGCATTTTCATTGCCGTGGCTTTGTTACCATGTTGGCTACGCTCGTTTTGGCAGGTCACCACCACGCCTGTCGGTTCATGAGTAATACGTACCGCAGAATCAGTGGTATTGACGTGCTGACCACCTGCACCTGATGAGCGGTAAGTGTCCGTGCGTAAGTCAGCCGGATTGATATCAATCTCGACATTATCATCGACTTCAGGTGAGACAAATACGGCAGCAAATGACGTATGGCGACCGTTATTACTATCAAATGGGGATTTACGTACGAGGCGATGGACGCCGATTTCGGTACGCAACCAACCAAAAGCATAATCGCCTTTAATCTCAATCGTCGCTGATTTAATGCCAGCAACACCGCCAGATGATACTTCAATCACATCAACTTTAAAGTTATGCGCTTCTGCCCAGCGTGTATACATGCGCAGCAGCATTTCTGCCCAGTCTTGCGCTTCTGTGCCGCCACTGCCCGATTGAATATCTAAATAGCAGTTGTTCGGATCCATCTCACCGCTAAACATGCGGCGGAACTCTAAATCAGCCACGCGCTTCTCAGCATTGTCGAGCTCGGCTTGCACATCAGCAAGCAGTGATTCGTCTTCTGCTTCTTCGGCTAACTCTAGCATCGCAGACGCATCTTCTAAGGTGGTCTCAAGCGACACTACGACGTCGATAACACCGTCAAGCTGGCTTTTTTCTTTATTAATTTTGGTCGCACGCTCTGGATCGTTCCATAGCTCAGGATTTTCTAGCTCTAGGTTGACTTCTTCCAAGCGTTCTTGCTTACCATCGAAGTCAAAGATACCTCCGCAAGTCCTGCCCACGCTCTGATAAATCTTTGATTTGTTCTTGATACGGATTAATTTCCATAAAGGTTCCTGTGTTTTTAAGATAAATAGCCAACGAATCTGGTGCTATTTTAAATGAGATTGAGGTTAAATGGTTGATTATTTCTTATTGCTCATCATTAAAACAGCCTAAATTGACCAATCTTCAACTGCCCAGCGATGGGCTAACGCATGCGCCTGTAGCGCCTCATCGGGTGACACGCAGATAGCCACATCTGCCCATTCGAGCAGCGGAATATCATTCTTGGAATCTGAATAGGCATAAGTCTTATCAAAGGTAATACCAGCCAATTGCTGTTTATTGAGCCACTTATCTAAATGGTAAATCTTCCCTTCTTTAAAATTTGGCTTATCAGTTAACTTGCCCGTATAGCGCTCATTTTGTATCTCAAGTGGGGTCGATAACACATTGGCATCTGCTACACCAAAGCGCTTGGCAATCGCCGAAACCACAAAGTCATTGGTTGCCGAAATAATCACCACATTATGACCTTTTTCGATATGCTGACACAGCACTTCCATCGCTTTTGGGCGAATATGTGGCTCAATTTCACTTTTAATATAGTCTTCTCGCAGCGCATGGAGCTTGTCCATTGGTAAGCTACTCAAGAACTGCGCCACAAATTCATTATATTCCGTCGCATCAAGCGTGCCTTCGATATAATCTTGATAAAACTTCTGATTGGCCGTGCGATACTCAGCTTCATCGACGAGGTTTTGCTTGACGATATACTCGCCCCATAGATAGTCGCTATCGACATCGAGTAAAGTATGGTCTAAATCAAATAACGCCAGTTCTTTTTGCGAGTTCTGTGCTTGTGTCGCTTGCATAGTGGAGCCTTATTATTGTGGTGTAAAATTATAATCTTTGATGTTGATAGTTTCTGAATAGACTTTAATATAAATACTTTTCGAGAACACTACTGTTCACCGAACAAAACTATGGTAAATTATTTGCTTTAGCGTGCCTTTAATCTACTTAATAATAAAAATAGAGAATTTCATGAAAGCGTCTAATGATAAAACCGCTTCGCTTAATAGACCACGACGCCCTGCTCGCTCAATCAGAGAAATCAGACGACGTCAATTAGGTAAGAGCTATCAGTCGCCTTTAGACCGCATACTGTATGCGCTCTTAAATGCACTACTGTACGGTTTTGGCGGCCTACTTATCGACCTTGCCATCGTGGTCATTCGCTCAATAGCCGGTATGGGCAATGGCGATATATTTTGGCTATTTACCCCATTTATGTTAGTGCTTGGCGCGTTAATAGGTTTCATCGTTGGTAAAAGCGCTGGTGCTGAGAGCGTCAATGCTTTAAACATCGACAAAACAGGCAACAACACTTATCTTAGTGACCACTCTATACGCCATGATATATTTCGCGGACTTATCATCGGTATTATTATCTTTGCAATTATTTGGCTGATTATGATGCTTATGGTATAAAACTCGGTGCATTTATCACCATGACGTACAACTATAAAGCGCTATAAAAGACATAAAGAGGATAGGCTATTATCATACTATCCTATTGTTTTGATAAAACCCTTCTTACTGCGCTAACAATTAATCAGGCATCGCTATCTCTGTTAAGCCTGTTTTAAACTGCTGACAACGCTCCGCATAATGCATGGCTGATAGCTTTAACATCGCTGCTTGCTCGTCGGTTAATGTCTTAACCACTTTTGCAGGGGCACCCATCACCAGCGAATTATCTGGAATCTCTTTGCCTTCTGTAACCAAGGCTTTGGCACCAATGATACAGTTTTTACCGATTTTGGCGTTATTTAAAACCACAGCACCAATTCCAATCAAGCTATTATCACCGACTTCACAGCCATGCAGCATCGCTAAATGACCAATCGTCACATAGTTGCCGATTTTAACCTCAATCCCTGCGTCGGTATGAATCACGCTGTTTTCTTGGACGTTACTATAATCACCGATATGGATACGCTCGTTATCGCCACGCAGCACCGCGCCAAACCAAATACTGGCTTGATGACCCAAATATACATCACCCATGACTTGCGCGGAATCTGCCACCCAACCATTAAAAGGTACTGCAAATTCAGGCACCTTATCTAAATATTGATAAATCATAATCTATCCTTAGTCGTTATTTTTTATAAAAATATGTTGTAAAGCCCGATAATCGTAAAGCTTAGGCCGTGTTGAACATTCAAAAATAAAAGCTCTGTTCTGTATAGTCGATACTCGATAAAAACAGATACATTAGGTGATAACGTACGACTGCTATAAATTTTTCTAGCTTGCTGTGCTTACGCCGACAGAGGCTATGAAAAATTCATTCCAGCCCTACTGTGTCGTTTTTACATGGAACTGACTATAGTATAATGCCGCCAATAAACCCTATTTAGGCTCGCCGCCATGATCAGCAAAAAACATTCAGCGATTATATTGTTATCCAGTAGCATCATTGTCGCTACCCCTGCTCATGCAGCCAATAGCTCTGGTATTGAACAAGCAGGAGACATTCTATCCTTTGCCATACCTGCCGTTGCTTACGGTAGCACTTATTATATGGATGATAAAGAGGGTCGACAGCAATTTTACTACTCATTTGCTACCAATGTTGCCGCTACTTATGCCTTAAAGACGATGATTGATAAAGAACGACCTGATGGCAGCGATGATAAATCTTTTCCCTCTGGTCATACCTCAAGGGCTTTTCAAGGTGCTAGCTTTATTCATAAACGCTATGGTTTAGAATATAGCATTCCTGCTTATATTAGTGCAGGCTTTGTTGCCTATAGTCGTGTCGAAGCCGATGAACATGATACGGTTGATGTATTGGCTGGTGCAGCTCTAGGGGTTGCCAGTAGCATGTATTTAACAAAAAGCTATTATGATGATCAACTGCATATCGCCACTAACCTATCTCCAGATTACTACGGCTTATCGGTTCATTATAATTTTTAAAGCTGTTACTGATTTTTATTCGTTCTATAGTTTTTATTCGTTTAGAAATGCTATTAATAACTGAGGCAAATTTTTAATAAATAACAGGTATTATGAATAAATAAGCAAGCTTTAGGTTGTATATGCATTTTATTAGCCTATCTCTAGTTAAGATGCTAGCCCTTAACGCAAAACTCTAGTATAATGCGCAAAATCTGTGCCAAAGCGAGCGGACATGATGCAAGTTACCTATTCACTATCTAGTGGGTTTTGTAGTTTCCATCAATAATGTCTTCTCGCTTTTTTGTGGAAAAATTTTGGCTCTGGCTCTTTTTTTATTGTTATTTAGCAGCAGTTAAATAGAGATAAAAGGCTATTTTAGCGCAAAATTTTCATCATTAAAATCATGGCACTCACTAATAACAGCGGAGGCAACAACCCTTGAATTCATCGACAGAAATACAAGCAATTTTGGCACTAGCAGACGGTACGATTTTTCATGGTTTGAGTATCGGCAGTCTCGGTCATCGTGTCGGTGAGGTGGTTTTTAATACAGCCATGACAGGGTATCAAGAGATTCTCACCGACCCAAGTTACGCACGTCAGCTCGTCACCCTCACCTATCCGCACATCGGTAATACCGGTACCAACGCTGAAGATACTGAATCTGGCAACGGTCATAAAGTCTGGGCTGACGGTCTTATCATCCGCGATGCGACGATGGTCACCTCAAACTTCCGTAACTCAGAATCACTGAGCGATTACCTACAAAATCATAACACGGTCGCTATCGCTGATATCGATACACGTCAGCTGACTCGCTTGCTACGTGATAAAGGGGCGCAAAACGGTTGTATCATGACTGCTTCTAATGGTGAAACGATTAGCAGCGACGATGAGCAACAAGCGATTAAACTGGCGCAAGAATTCGCTGGCATAGAAGGCATGGACTTAGCAAAAGAATGCTGTACACCGACGACGTTTGAGTGGACAGCCGGTAGCTGGGATTTATCAGATACGCTGCTTAACCGTGATATACCTGGCAGCCATGATAGCGGTACGGGCGGCTTCTTTAAACAGCTTGGCAGCCATGTTGAAGCAAAATACAATGTAGTCGCTTATGACTTTGGCAGCAAAACCAACATTCTACGTATGCTAGTAGACCGTGGTTGCCATGTGACAGTGGTACCAGCGCAAACGCCTATTGCTGACGTTATCAAAATGAATCCAGACGGTATCTTCTTATCAAATGGTCCTGGCGACCCTGCTGCTTGTGACTATGCTATCGATGCGGTACGTCATATCATTGAAGAAACGGATATTCCAACCTTTGGTATCTGCTTAGGTCATCAGCTGATTGGTCTTGCCAGCGGCGCAAACACCATCAAAATGAAAACTGGTCATCATGGTGCCAACCATCCAGTACAAGATTTAGCTGCTGGTACGGTTATGATTACCAGTCAAAATCATGGTTTTGCGGTTGATGAAGACACCTTGCCAGACAACGTTAAGTCGACCCATCGCTCGTTGTTTGACGGTACTAACCAAGGTATTGAGCTGACCAATAAGCCTGTCTTTAGCTTCCAAGGTCACCCTGAAGCCAGCCCTGGTCCGCATGATGCCGCGCCACTGTTTGATAAATTTGCAGAGTTGATGGCAGCGGCTAAATAACTTTTAACTATAAGCCATTAGCAAACAGCATATATTCGTTATACAGCTTAGATCACGAACGATGGTTTAAGCTGATCCACGCAAAATAACATTGTTTTATTAAGATATAGCTTTTTAAAATATAGCACTGTTCAAACACAGTTTTATCCGAATTATCAATCAATTAAAACATCATACTAACGAAGGTAGCCCTAACTATGCCAAAACGTACCGACATAAAAAGCATTCTTATCATTGGCGCAGGCCCTATCGTCATCGGTCAAGCGTGTGAATTTGATTATTCAGGTGCCCAAGCCTGTAAAGCGCTAAAAGAAGAAGGTTATCGCGTCATCTTGGTCAACTCAAACCCAGCGACCATCATGACCGACCCTGTCATGGCTGATGCGACATACATCGAGCCGATTACTTGGCAGACGGTTGAGCAAATCATTGCCAAAGAACGTCCTGACGCAATCTTGCCCACCATGGGCGGACAGACGGCGCTAAACTGTGCGCTCGAATTGGACAAGCACGGCGTATTAACCAAATACAACTGCGAGCTGATTGGTGCGACCAAAGATTCAATCGAGATGGCAGAAGACCGCAACTTATTTGATAAAGCCATGAAGCGTATCGGCCTTGAATGTCCGCGCGCTGAAACCGCTGAAACCATGGAAGAAGCGTTTATTACCCAAGAAAAAATGGGCTATCCGTGTATCATTCGTCCGTCATTTACCATGGGCGGTTCCGGCGGCGGTATCGCGTATAACCGTGATGAATTTATCGAAATTTGTGAGCGCGGTTTTGACTTATCGCCAAACCATCAACTCCTTATCGATGAATCATTAATCGGTTGGAAGGAGTATGAAATGGAAGTGGTTCGTGACAAAAACGACAACTGCATCATCATCTGTGCGATTGAGAACTTTGATCCAATGGGCGTGCATACCGGCGACTCTATCACCGTCGCGCCAGCACAAACTTTGACCGACAAAGAATACCAAATCATGCGTAATGCTTCATTAGCAGTACTGCGTGAAATCGGTGTTGAAACAGGCGGCTCAAACGTCCAGTTTGGTATCAACCCTGAGACCGGTCGTATGGTCGTTATCGAGATGAACCCACGCGTTTCACGCTCATCAGCATTGGCATCAAAAGCCACTGGCTTCCCGATTGCCAAAATCGCTGCCAAACTGGCCATTGGGTATACGTTAGATGAATTGCAAAATGACATTACTGGTGGCAAAACGCCAGCCAGCTTCGAGCCTGCGCTTGATTATGTCGTCACTAAAATACCTCGTTTTAACTTTGAAAAATTTCCACAAGCCGATAGTGCATTATCAACACAAATGAAGTCGGTTGGTGAAGTGATGGCGATTGGTCGTAACTTCCAAGAATCCATGCAAAAAGCACTGCGTGGTATGGAAACCGGCAATGATGGTTTTGATGAGCAAATCGACTTATCAAAAGTAAGCATTGAAAAAGCCCGTAGCGAGATTACCAATCGCTTGACCATTCCAACCCCTGAACGCATTTATTATATTGCTGATGCTTTCCGTATTGGTATGAGCGTCGATGAGGTGTTTAACTTAACCAAAATCGACCCATGGTTCTTGGTGCAAATCGAAGATATCGTTAACACTGAAGCAACGGTTAAAGCACTAGGCTTTGGCGGTTTGAACGAGAAAAACTTACGTAGCTTTAAGCGTAAAGGCTTATCTGACCTACGTTTGGCGAAGTTGCTTGGTGTGTCACAAAAGCAGCTACGTAAAAAACGCTGGGACTTAAACGTTTATCCAGTCTATAAGCGTGTCGACACCTGCGCGGCAGAATTTGCCACCAGTACCGCTTATATGTACTCAACGTATGATAGTGAATGTGAAGCCAACCCAACGGATAACAAAAAAATCATGGTTATCGGTGGTGGTCCTAACCGTATCGGTCAAGGTATCGAGTTTGACTATTGCTGTGTCCACGCGGCACTTGCGATGCGCGAAGACGGTTATGAGACCATCATGGTCAACTGTAACCCTGAAACCGTTTCAACCGATTATGACACCTCTGACCGTCTATATTTTGAGCCAATTACGCTTGAAGACGTATTAGAAATTGTGCGTATCGAAAATCCTGATGGGGTGATTGTGCAGTTTGGTGGTCAAACACCATTGAAACTGGCGCGCGCTTTAGAATCTGCTGGGGTCAAAATAATCGGTACTAGCCCTGATGCGATTGACCGCGCAGAAGATCGCGAACGCTTCCAACATATGATTCAACAATTAAACCTTATTCAACCAACCAATGCCTTGGCCACGAGCTTAGAAGACGGCTTGATAAAAGCAAAAGACGTGGGTTATCCATTGGTCGTACGCCCCTCTTATGTACTCGGTGGTCGCGCGATGGAAATTGTCTACAACGAAGACGAGTTAAGACATTATCTGCGCACCGCTGTACAAGCATCAAACGAAGCGCCAGTATTGTTAGATCGTTTCTTAGACGATGCGATCGAAGTCGATGTGGACTGTGTTAGCGACGGTACAGACGTGGTAATTGGCGGTATCATGCAGCATATCGAACAAGCAGGCGTACACTCTGGTGACTCAGCATGCTCATTGCCACCCTACTCGTTGTCTGATGAATTGTGTGACGTCATGCGCGCGCAAACGATTGCCATGGCAAAAGAGCTTGGTGTTGTCGGTCTAATGAACGTGCAATTTGCTGTAAAAGGTGAAACCGTTTATATCCTTGAAGTCAACCCACGCGCTGCACGTACCGTACCGTTTGTGTCTAAATGCATCGGTACATCACTAGCGCAAATCGCCGCGCGTTGTATGGCGGGCACCTCGCTAAAAGATCAAGGCTTTACCACTGAAATCGTACCTGCATTCTATGCGGTCAAAGAAGCGGTATTCCCATTTGCCAAATTCCCAGGTGTTGACCCAATCTTAAGCCCTGAGATGAAATCAACCGGTGAAGTCATGGGCGTTGGTAAAACTTTTGGCGAAGCTTTTTACAAGGCCGTCATCGGTAGTAATGAGCGTCTGCCAGGTTTGCCAACCGAAGGCGAAAACAAAACCATCTTTATCTCAGTACGTGATAGCGATAAAGAGCAAGTGGCGCCTATCGCCCGTCAGCTTATCGACTTTGGCTTTAATATCGTTGCTACTACTGGTACCCAAAAAGTATTGGCAGAAAATGGTATCGAATGTAAGCAAATCAATAAAGTTACCGAAGGTCGCCCACACATCGTTGATGCCTTAAAAAATGGCAAAATCGACATGATTATCAACACCACCGAAGGCAAGCAGGCACAAGAGGATTCTTTCTCTATTCGCCGTAGCGCGCTACAAGGCAAGGTATTCTATGTCACCACCCTAGGCGCGGCGGATGCGGTTTGTAAATCTTACGCGATTGACTTGCCATTTGACGTTTATAAGCTGCAAGATTTGCATGAACAAGCGAAGACTATCGTTTAACTCTATTGACTTGGCTGCATAATTTCAGTAGATTAAGCCTAATCGCTAGGCTAAATTAAAAGCCAATGCGAAACTTGTTATTGATTTTGATATGATAATAATGCTTTAAAAAAACGACACTTTTAAAGAAATAGACCTAAAAAGCATAGTGGCTGAACTGCGACTATGCTTTTTATTACGTAAGGTTAAGTGCACCTCAGCTTAAGCGTCGTACGCTCAAGCATGACTCTACCTTTGCCTATTACGCAGTCTAAACCTTACTCTTTTTATACTTCATACTCATTGCTACAACGCTGACACCATCTCACTATTCGCTAAGAGTAGGAGGTGGTGTGGTGTTATTGGTTTAAGGAAAAAATATGCAACGTTACCCCATGACTCCACAAGGACATGCTGCTTTAGAAACTGAACTCAAACAGTTAAAAAGTGTCGACCGTCCTCGTATCACAGCCGCTATCGCTGAAGCTCGCGAACACGGCGACTTAAAAGAAAATGCTGAATACCATGCTGCCCGTGAACAGCAAGGGTTTTGTGAAGCACGTATCCGCGATATCGAAGCCAAATTAGGCGGTGCTCAAGTCATCGATACTGCGACTTTGCCAAAAGACGGTCGTATCATATTCGGCGTGAGCGTCGTTATCGAAAATATGGACACCGAAGAAGAGAAACAATATAAAATCGTTGGCGACGATGAAGCTGACTTTAAAGCGGGTAAAATCTCTGTCAACTCACCGATTGCCCGTGGTTTAATTGGCAAATTCGAAGGCGATGAAGTACGTATCGAAACCCCAAAAGGCGTGGTCGAATACGAAATTATGAAAGTCATATACGATTAATTTAATTGGATTTTTTAGCTTTTATAGTCAGTAAAATAGTAATTCTTTTAAGAAGTAAATAAAGTAAAGCACACAAAAAATCATTGTTTATAGGACGGCAGTTACACAATGCAGCTGTTCTATTTAATCCGTTTTAGCGCATAATTGTTGAGTTGAAATGGCTAAATAATTAGGCGCATGGCGCATGCTTAGCTATTCATTAAAATAATGACGGATAAATCGGTAATTTTATAGTTTGATAGCATGCTTTGATAAACAGCTTGTATCGTTTGGCTATTTATTACTGTTATCACTATCCCCTCGACCCTCGTTATTTGGCCTGCTCTGTAGTGTCATTTAACGGGGGTTTTGTTTATCTAATACCAAACCCAAAAAGTAAGATTGGCTGTGTCAGACTCGTTTAGTCTACAAGGCGTAGTACTTGAACTCGTTTTCCTTGCCATTCTAATTTTTGTGAATGGTATAAGTATACTTATACCTGCTTTACTGACGGTACCTTTAAAGGACTTTATTATGACCACTACTATGAATCGCTCAACTGGTTTGCAAAAAACAGCCACATTCACGGCAGTATCGGCGATTTTGGCCGGTACAGTACTGGCTCTGTCATCAGCAAATGCCGCTACTGAAGTAGCCATTAATCCGTCTGCTGGCGATAGTACCACCGTGGTTGAACAGTACTCTGACGGCAAAAACACCACTATTAATGCGACGTCTAACGGTATTACCATGCAAGACGGTATGCCTTTTTCGATCACTCAAGTCAGCAATGTGCCGCGTTATGTCGTTCGTCAAGGTACTAACGACAATACAGTCATCTCTCAAGGTAGCACCACTGTCACGAGCGTACCTGTAACAAATAAGGCGACCAATCAAACCAACAGAGTCGATGTGATAGCCGTGCCGACGGCGAGTACAGTAACGCAAGTATTGCCTGTCACGCCTGCTAGCCAATTGCCCGTTATTAATGCTAATGTATCGACGACAACTACTATAGACACCATACAACTCACACCCACCTTTAATATGCCTGATATCGTCAACGCTCAAACCAAAGTGATGAAAATCCTTAAAAACAGCGATGGACGTGAGGTAGCAGTTCCTGCCAACCATATCGCGCCTGGTGATATTATTGAATATCATACGACTTATACCAATACCACCGCGCAGCCTGTGACTGATATTAATGCCATGGTTTCGTTGCCAAATGGCGTGAGATTAGTATCGTTGAATAGCCCGCTACCAACGCTTGCAACCACTGGCGGCGATACATACCAAACCATTCAGCAAGTAGGTAATACAGTGGTTGTCAAAGAGAACTACTCTGGCCTTAAGTGGAACTTGGTTGACCTGAGTCCAAATGCTGCACAGACTGTGGTCATACGCGCCAAAGTGCAATAAATACAGCATAAAATCTTAAAAATCAATAAAAGGTCTTGCGCGCTATTTTTCTAGTGAGCAAGGCCTTTTTTATACGTGCACTTTATTCCTTAACAACCAACCTTTTGCTATAGTGCTTTTAATCCAAAACAAATATCTGGTTGTTGTTTGCATGTATAAACCTTCTTTTCTTTATTCATTGATTTTTATCATTTACGGCTGTCTCTTGAGTTCTACATCTTGGGCTGAAGCCACCGAACCAAAATTTGACGATAGCTTTTATATGTCGAAAATTTGTACTGCATATATGAGTAAAGACGGTCATGAATATTGTGATGATGGTTATATCCTTAAAAGCGAAACGTTAAATGATGGCACCATAATAGAAACTGTAATTATGGATGACATGGGTGGTTACGGCTGGAACCATACTTCGCTCAAAAGAGTCGATAAAGATACTTATCATGTCTATATCGGCTGTGGTAGTTCATGCGGAGCTAATATACTATTTGGTCGTGGGGATAAAAAACAAAATTTTGATCTATACTTTGATTTTGATCTAAAAAGTCGGTGTAGTGTTGAATATGACAATGATCAAAAACTCTGGATTGCCCGTCATTTTTTCTCGGATAAAGAGATGGCTTTACCTTCAACTCATAGCAATAGTGAATCTGCGATTTATCCCAAGTACAATGTTGAGTTTGATAAAAAAGGACGTCTAATTGTCAAAAAACACTTCTCAGAAGAAGTGGTTCAAACCTTGCCTAACCCCTGCTCCTTTAATTAAAAACCTCATAAATAGCACGACAACAGTTGTCGCATAAAATCAATATTTCTCTAATAATTACAGTGACTTGCAAGCCATTTTTCTAAAATAATAGCTTATAAATGAATTGGTAATCTGCGCTTATGGCAACCATAAATTACGAACGACTACAAGGGAAACTCAACATCCCGCTAATATTCATAGTGAGCATGAGCGAGCAGCGCTATCAGCATTTTTGGTAAGGCTACTTTATGATCGTTAACATCAAAGAGGGCAGAAACCAATAACCTAATCCTATCTTTTTATCTTGATGGTTGAGTTTTGACCGCTTTTAACTGACAATAGCAACTTGATATTATTAACTGGTCATCAATGCCACTATGAAAGTTATGCGCTTACTGTCGTCTTTAAAGCATGATGAATCCGAGCGCGGCATTTTTCATCTTGGCCGCGCATTGGTCAAAAATGATCATACTTCAATTATTGTCTCTAGTGCTGATGAAGACAATGAATTGGTCATACGCCTGAAGCGTGATGGCAATAACTACCACCAGTTATATATGAATAAAAAATCCTGGTTGTCTTTATTGCAAGTCGCGGCATTGCGCCGTCTGATTGAAAAATACAATCCTGACATCATTCATGTGCACTCGCGCACGCCTGCATGGATACTACACTTGGCACTACGCCGCGCACGTGTCAAACGTATGCCAAAACTGATCTCGACCATGTATGGCTTTTACCCCATCAATAAATACTCGCAAGCCCTGCTCGATGTCGATACGATTATCACAGTCTCTGATAGTGTGACCAACTATCTAAAAAAAGGACTGCGCCGCGAAGAGCTTGAGCCTAAAGTGATTAAGCGCATCTACCGTGGCATCGATACCCGCCGCTATCCTTATCGGCACAATCCTTCTGTTTATTGGCTGCGGCATACCTTTGCTGAATACCCTGAGCTTGAGCATAAAAAGTGGCTGGTATTTCCAACCATTATTGGCAATGAATACGGTCAAGAATGGTTGATTGATATTTTGGGTAACTTGCAAGAGCAATTCCCTAATATCCACGTCATTATTATGGATGAGGATTATAGAGATGGTGATGTGGCGCATGAAGACTTCCGTCAACGCACCAATACACTGGGCTTGGCTGAGCGTATTACCTATGTGGGCAGCAAACGCAACGACATGCGCGAGTGGTTGTCAGCAGCCAATATCGTGATGGCACTTGCCAACGAACCCGAACCTATCGGCATCAATGCCCTGCAAGCCATTCACTTGGGAACGCCAGTAATTGGTTGGGACCAAGCGGCGTTTAGTGAAATTCTACAACCGCTCTACCCGCAAGGATTGGTAAAAAAATACAATGCCAAAGCGCTATGTAAATCAGTGAGAAATCAGCTAGAAAGCGTGACACGCCCTGAGATAACCACTCAATTTACTATGCGTGAGATGATTGAAGAAACGCTTGCCGTGTATCAAGGCTTGTATGATTTGTCATTAGCAGAAGAACAAACAGCCACGGATGTTCTAGCGGAAAAAAGAATCAAAAAGAGCCTTAAACCAACCATCCAACCTTTTGATAAGCCTTCTGATCGTCTGGTTCATAAAGAACCTATTAAACCGATTGTTCTTAGTAAAAAAAAGACGGTTGACAAAGATAAGCCTACGCCAGCGACTAAAACTTTAGAGCCCAAACCTATTGAGGCTAAAAAATCACTGCTGAAACATGGCGACTCGTTAGTAACAAAAGATAAAAATCTTGAAGAATAGCTTTCAATATTACTTTTCACTGACCATATAAAAAAGCCTAACGTCCAACGCTAGACTTTTTTATTAACTTAGTTTCATATGCCATTTTAAAATAAACGGTTATTTTTTAGGCTAAAACAGCTTAACTAATATCAGAACACCAGTATTTAGTTACAACATATTCTTCAATACCATATTTTGAGCCTTCACGACCAAAGCCTGATTGTTTTACCCCGCCAAAAGGCGCTACTTCTGTAGAGATTAAACCTGTGTTATGGCCGACGATGCCGTACTCCAAACTTTCAGTCACGCGCCATGAGCGGGCATAATCGCTACTATAGAAGTAAGCGGCAAGACCATAGATAGTGTCATTGGCTTTACGAATCACTTCTTCTTCGTCTGAGAAGATAAATATCGTTGCGATAGGGCCAAATATTTCTTCGCTGGCAATCTCCATGTCGGTACTCAAATCCGTAATGACCGTCGGGTTAAAACTCAGTGCCGAGGCAGGATTTGTATCGCCACCAGTGACAATTTTTGCGCCTTTATCAAGTGCATCTTTTAATAATGCTTGTACTTTTTCTAAGCCATCTTTATTGATGAGCGGTCCAATATCGACACCTTCGTCCATGCCATTACCGACTTTGAGCTCAGTTACTTTTTTGACAAAAATTTCTAAAAATTTATCTTTGATGCTATCTTGGACATAGACTCGGTTGGCACAGACACAGGTTTGACCCGCATTACGGTACTTAGAAGCGATTAAGCCTTCAGCCGCCTTTTCCAAATCAGCGTCATCAAAGACAATAAATGGTGCGTTACCACCAAGCTCTAATGACAGTTTTTTGACAGTTGGTGCACATTGCGCCATTAATGTACGCCCCACTTCCGTCGAGCCAGTAAAGGAGAGTTTTTGGATTCGGACGTCACTGGTTAAAATATCACCGATGACTGATGATTTCCCAGTCACCACCTGAATGACACCTGCTGGAATGCCGGCTTGCTCTGCTAATACACCCAATGCCAAGGCAGAAAATGGTGTTTCGGAGGCAGGCTTGATAATCATGGTACAGCCTGATGCGAGTGCAGGCGCAGCTTTACGTGTAATCATCGCTGCTGGAAAGTTCCAAGGAGTAATCGCCGCACAAACACCAATTGGCTGCTTTAAAATGACATGGCGCAGTTGCGATTTATTAGCAGGAATGGTGTCGCCATAAACGCGCTTGCCTTCTTCGCTAAACCAACGAATAAAGCTATTGGCATAGCCAATTTCGCCGCGTGACTCAGTCAAAGGCTTTCCTTGTTCAGCGGTCATAATAATCGCTAAATCTTCTTTATTGGCATCGATGAGGTCTGACCATTTTTGTAGCAGCTCGCTACGCTCTTGTGCCGTTTTTGCCGCCCAAGCTGTCTGCGCATCATGAGAATACGCAACCGCTTCATTGACATCCTCTTTGCTCAGGCTTGGTACAGTACCAATAACCTCCCCAGTAAAGGGATTGCTGACCTCGATAGTGGCACTGTTGTTGCCATTATCATTATCACTGGCTTCGTGCCAGCCATCCTTAATAAAACACTGCTGTTTGAGTAAACTTGGGTTCGATAGTTTTAATGTATTTTTAGACATAAAACGCTCCTTGGCGTTGATCTTATTTATAGTTATTGGTGAAATATTGGTAAAGCAATTATCAATCACAACCATTATTATAGGAAGCATCAGACGCCATTCGCAACCCTCACTAACACTTCTCTCACCATTTTAAAATGAGGACACGCCCTAGTGACACTCCAGATAAACTCGACCTAAAAACTATGAAAACGCTTGAATGCCAGTCTGTGCACGGCCTAAGATAAGCGCATGAATATCATGTGTACCTTCATAAGTGTTCACCGCTTCTAAATTCATCACATGGCGAATGACGTGATATTCGTCAGAGATACCATTACCACCATGCATATCACGGGCCACGCGAGCAATATCAAGCGCCTTACCACAGTTATTACGCTTAATCAGCGAAATCATCTCAGGTGTGGCTTGGTTATCATCCATTAAACGACCGACACGCAGCGCAGCTTGGAGACCTAAGCTAATCTCTGTTTGCATATCGGCAAGTTTTAACTGTACCAACTGCGTTGCCGCAAGCGGACGGTCAAACTGCTTACGATCAAGGGTATATTGACGAGCCGCTTTCCAGCAGAATTCAGCCGCACCCATCGAACCCCAAGCGATACCATAGCGGGCTTTATTTAGACAGCCAAACGGGCCTTTTAGACCGCGTATATCTGGGAAAGCATTGGTTTCAGGTACGAACACTTTATCCATTACAATCTCACCAGTAACGGATGCACGTAGCGAGAACTTACCTTCAATCTTTGGCGCTGACAGCCCTTTCATACCTTTGTCTAAGATAAAACCTCGTATCTTACCTTCGTCATCTTTCGCCCAAATGACAAACACATCAGCAATCGGACTATTGGTAATCCACATTTTATTACCCGTCAGCTCATAGCCGCCATCGACTGCGCGCGCACGCGTCAACATCGATGAGGGGTCTGAACCTGAGTCTGGCTCGGTCAAACCAAAACAGCCAACATATTCGCCAGTCGCAAGTTTAGGGAGATATTTTTCTTTCTGTTCTTCAGTGCCATACGCCCAAATCGGATGCATGACCAAACTTGATTGCACACTCATCGCTGAGCGGTAGCCTGAATCTACCGCTTCGATTTCGCGGGCGACCAAACCATAAGCCACACTCGACAATCCTGCGCAGCCATAGCCGTCAATCGTCATGCCAAGCAAACCCATCTCACCCATTTGGCGCATGATATTACGGTCAAAATGCTCGTTGCGATTGGCACTGATAATGTTCGGCATCAACTCTTTTTGAAAAAACTGACGCGCGCTATCCGCTACCATACGCTCTTCTTCGGTGAGCTGGTCACGTAGTAAAAAAGGATCTTCCCAATCAAAACGTGCGCTGGTAGAATTTGCCATATGTTTCTCCTTGATTTGTTAGACTACTCTCTATACTAGAAGTTTCTGCTATTATTTCGATACAGACACGCCCTAGTATAGAGAGTAAAAGGCTGTCCGCAAAATTAGAACCGTTAATGATAACGTCATATCCTAACTCGTACAGTATTAGTATTTACTACAACTAAATAATGATGGTAATGAGCGACTCAATCAGTTAATGATTACCACTGATGTTACCACTTTTCATAAATGAATCTCTATGACGCCCACTCACAAAACAATATTAGAAAATGAGAGTCAAATAAAAAAGGCGTACCAGCAATATTGTCAAAGCAAAATAAATAATGATTAAAAATAACAGGAAACCAAAATGAAACTCGCAGAAGCTCTACTGACCCGTAGCGACATGCAAAAAAAGCTCGCCCAGCTCAAAGGGCGTATTCGCAGCAACGTTAAAGTTCAAGAAGGCGATACGCCAAGCGAAGATCCAAATGCGCTGATGATCGATGCTAGCCAAATCATTACTGAGTTGGCCGTTTTGATTGAGCGTATTCATCGTACCAATGCCATCGCTAAGACAGATAAAGATCAATCGATGCTGATGTTATTGGTCGAGCGTGATACGTTAGAGATGCGCCATAAGCTTTTGAATGAAGCGATTGAGGCAACTGACACTGAGAGTGACCGTTACAGCCATCGTGAAATTAAATGGAATATTATGGTCTCAGTTGCAGGGTTACAAAAACAAGCCGACGACATCGCAATGAAACTTCGCAAAATTAACATTGTTATTCAAGCCAATAACTGGCAAATTGACCTTGTGGAATAACGATAAACCCATAATGTTAGTATTTTCTATGTACTTACTCTAAGTGCATAGACGACCCCTTTGGGGCCGACTGGGCGAGTGTCAGACCCCAAACTTACACAGCAGGGGGTTGAAAATATACTGTAGTGTCGACTACGCGTTGCGGGCAGACGCTTTTTTTACACCTCATGCCCCTACACGTCACTGGTCACAAAGCACTATTTAAACCTTACCACCAGACACTGACAGTCGGTTTCAATTTTATTTTTAATATCGTCTACCATACGCATTCCTGCAAAGCCAGCTTTCGAAAGATAAATGGCTGCGTTGGTTATCAGTAAGCGTAAAAATCCCTTCGTTACAAAACCTACATTAGCATACCGTTACTCAATTATCTCTAAGCCGTGATATTATAAGCGTACAATATGCGCGTTAATTATAAGTTAAGATAAAACCAGTCGTCCTCTATATCAATGCTTGAGGCACGCTGCTTTTTCTATCATTAATAATTATCGCGTTTTTTGATTTTTATATTTCTACTTTATTATATATTTCTACTTTCTATGTTTTATAGTTGAGCGATACTATGCCCCAATCTCGTACCAATCTAAACCCTAAGCCCACACTTGACGCTCCTTACCTCGTCGGTCTATTACTGCGCTATAGTACCTTTGGCGCTGCTATATTGATATTTTTGGCAGGGCTGCTATTGATGAAATGGTGGCTAATCATTCTTAGTGGATTGGGGGTATGTCTGGGGATTTATGACCTTCTACAATCAAAACATGCCATATTGAGAAACTATCCCGTTGCTGGACATATTCGTTATGTACTTGAGGATTTTCGGCCTGAGATTCGTCAATATTTACTAGAAAACGACAAAGAACAGGTACCTTTTTCACGCCAGCAGCGTGCGTTGGTTTATCAGCGTGCCAAAAACGTCAGTGACACCAATGCCTTTGGTACGCTAGATAATTTATATGCGCATGGTAAAGAATGGTTTTTGCAATCGGCCGTCAGTCAGCCTTTAGAGAATAAAGACTTTCGTATCATGGTTGGTGGCGAGCAGTGTCAACAGCCGTATGATATGTCGGTATTTAATATCTCAGCAATGAGCTTTGGTAGTTTATCTGCCAATGCCATTATGGCACTTAACCAAGGTGCAAAGTTGGGCGGTTTTACTCATGATACCGGTGAAGGGGCTATCAGTCCTTACCATCGTAAGTTTGGTGGCGATTTGATTTGGGAACTGGGTACGGGTTATTTTGGTTGCCGCGACGAACACGGTAATTTTGACCCACAGTCTTTTGCCGAAAAAGCCGTCGATCCGCAAGTTAAAATGATTGAGATTAAACTCTCACAAGGCGCTAAACCTGGTCAAGGCGGTGTGCTACCGTCAGAAAAAATAACGGTAGAAATTGCGGAAACGCGCCAAGTGCCACTCGGGCAGGATTGCGTTTCACCCTCTTCTCATACCGCTTTTAGTACGCCGCTTGAGCTGGTCGCTTTTTGGCAGCAGCTGCGTGAATTATCAGAGGGTAAACCTGTTGGGTTTAAACTCTGTATCGGTCAACCTTGGCAGTTTATGGCGATTGTCAAAGCCATGATAGAGACTAATAACTACCCTGACTTTATTGTCATTGATGGTGCGGAAGGCGGTACTGGTGCAGCGCCAGTTGAGTTTATGGATAACGTCGGCATGCCGATGGTAGAAGGGTTTATGTTGGTTCACAATACCTTAGTCGGTGCAGGCATTCGTGACAAGATTAAGCTTGGCGTCAGCGGTAAAATCGTTTCTGGTTTTGATATCGCTCGTATGATTGCCTTAGGTGCTGATTGGTGTAACTCGGCACGTGGCTTTATGTTTGCGGTTGGCTGTATTCAGTCGCGCTCATGTCATACTAACACTTGCCCAACTGGGGTTGCGACCCAAGACCCTTATCGTCAAAAAGCCTTAGATGTACCCAGTAAGGCTGAGCGCGTCGCAAGTTTTCATAAAAACACGCTTAAATCACTGGCCAGTATTGTTGGCGCGGTTGGTCTACAACATCCCAGCCAGTTGCAACCGTATCATATTGCTCGTCGTCTAGACGATGGACAAATAAAACTTTTATCCAAATTCTTCTATTTCGCCGATAATGAAGCACTACTTAATAGTAGCGCCCGCGCAGACGTATTCAATCAAATGTGGGTCATGGCAACCCCTGATAGCTTCTTAGCCAACAACGATGCCCTGATTGCTTATAATAAAGACTCGCGTGATAAAGGCAAAGAAACCAGTGCGCCAACGGAGCAAGGTCTGGGGAGTTTCGCAAACATTACTGACGGTGGACGATTAATCGGTAATGTTAATAACACTTTTCGCGAGATTCCCTCTATAGACGACTAAGTATGAATGAGCCATTCAAACAGAGAAGCTCCAACGCCATAACAAAGACAAGCCATCGATGCTAAATTCTATGAAGCTAAGCTCTATTTTCACATTACCTTCTTCTTTACTGACAGTAGCGCTGCTCGCTTTAAGCATCAGCGCCTGCCAGCCAGCAGATGACCTAAACAAAGATGCGATTATCAGTGATACAGAAAACTGGTCTTGCCAATCGCATGCCTCACCGTTTACTTATAGCGCGTGCAGTATTAAGGCTCAGGCGCTGATGGGTGATCGTTACTCGTTGCAACTATTTTGGCAACCACCCGATAGTACGAAGCCGTTACTGACTTTTGATAAGTTATTGACGACCATGCCCAAAGATCAGACGCTGAATTTTGCCATGAATGCTGGTATGTATAACGAGAGTTACGCGCCTATTGGCTATACCGTCATCGAAGGCGAAGAGATTCGTACGTTAAATATCAAAGAAGGTGGCGGCAATTTTCATCTATTGCCCAATGGGGTAATGTGGTGGGATAAATCTGGCGACGTCAAAATCACCGAAAGCAACGCCTTAAATGAGCAGCTTAAAAATGGTAAAGCGCAGCCCTGGTATGCAACTCAATCAGGACCTATGCTGGTTATTAATAACGAGATTCATCCGCAGTTTAACCGTGATAGCACCTCTATTAAACCGCGCAATGGTGCCGGTGTTTGTAGTGATGGCAGCGTGCAGTTTGTCAATAGTGAAGAGCCTGTGACCTTTTATCAGTTTGCCGAGCTTTTTAAGGATGACTTAAACTGTCCAAATGCTTTATTTTTAGATGGCGGGATTGCTTCAGCATTATATGCGCCTAGTATTGATAAACATGATAAAAAAGAGATGGGTGTGATGATTGGGCTGGTTGATTTGAATCAATAGCATCACTCTCAATCTATCTTAATATTACCCTAAACCCTTTACCCACATCCCTTTTACCAATTCGTGCTGTAACTCGTAAAACATATAGCAGCTTATTACAATCTTTTGGTTACGGCACTTAGCGCCGATACTATTGGATCAAGATATTTATAACGTGCTTGGTGCATGAGTGTTGATGTTTCTATGCTCACAGTTTGTTCTCGTTCCATAACTGTGAATAATGCTTGCGCTGCTTGCTTACCAGACGTTGCTGCTTGCTCCATGGTGGGTATTTTCCAACGTCCAGTGACCGAGACAATCTCGCCTGCCACCACAACATTATTCCACTGCGTAGTGGTTTCAATCAGCTCATCATCAGCATTGCGCACATAGATTTGTGCCAAATCCACCCAGCGCTTTCCATTATCTTGCAAGATACCCATCTCAGCGGTCTCAATATCAGTATACGGCTGCCAATTATCGGTATACAGCAAATTAACCGGATCAATCACGCCGCCTTGCGCGATAGCTTGACGCTGCTCTGCATCGGTAATACCCAGCTGGTATAGAATCTCTTCTTTGGCCTCTGCAGGTGTACACTCCATAAAACGCTTGCCAAATAGCGACCCTCTATTAAACGGTGAGCTACAAGTTGCCGATAGATTATAGTCAAAGCTATCAGGGAGCTCGACGTCTTGCCAAAAGCCGCCACGGTGCTGGATTTGAAAGACAATATTCCACGGCGCATCAAAGCATAAGTTATAAGACTTACCCAAGAACGGCTCAAAAATAGCGGGTATTTCGGCTAAAGGAAACTGGCTGCCAAAGGACCATTCATCGTTAAAAGGTTTCTTAACCTGTGGTAATAGCCCCATTTTCCATAATACTTCGTGCGGCAGCGCCATCACGGCAGCATCATAGTGCTGTTGTGGCAAACCGTCTGTGGTGCCATTATCACCACTAATATCAACACTAACCTGTCCATCATCATGATGATGCATATTGAGTACACGCGCTTGAGTGACGATGGTTACCCCGCGCGCTTTTAGCTTCTCTACTAGCGCCTCGATTACCTCAGAAGTCGGACGATTAAAGCAATACGATTTAGACGTCTCACCTTCTGGCAGTACGGGTGCTTCGGTCATCGGTAAAAACATCAGTACAAAGCTGTCCATAATATCGACGGCTTTACTGTGCATTCTGGCACCAGTCAAGATGCCAAACCAATTGGTAATAAATTGCTTAGTATGGGCATCAAAATCATCAATACCGATGACCTCACCTGCTGTTTTAAACGCCATCGCGGCGCGCTCTTCATCACTGGCATTGACATGATGAACAATGCGTTGTACCAGTTGTAGCATGTTCTTTTTATTTAAGTCAAAGGTTTCAATCATCGCCTCAATCGTCTGCAAATCTATCGCCGCACGTCTATCGATTGCGACGCGTTTGCCTTTTTGTTCATCTTTTTGTCCACTATTATCATTGTGATTATCACTGTCTTCAACGTTACCGTGACCACTTTGATAAAACTGATAATCTTCAACCGCTGTCAGCATATGCAACAGACCAGCGCGATCAAAGATATTAAATAAAGAGAAATAGGTAGAGCTTAGCGCGCGAATGGAATGCTCTTCAAAGCGTTGCTCATCAGAATTAAAGTAGCCAATCATTTTGCCACCACATGTGGCGCTTGATTCTACAATGGTAATATCGATATTTGGGTCTTCGGACAGCTCAAACGCCGCACTTAACCCTGAAATACCACCACCAGCGACGAGTACTTTTTTCTTAGAATGCCTATTTTCAGCGAGCGTTTTAATGGGTGTTTTAACGGGCGGATTATTATTGTTAGAGGTCATTATTTGGGGATTTGAGTCAGCCATGGTGTTTCCTTGTTATTATGCTAATTTTTATAATGTTTTTTTTATGATTAATTTAGAGTCTATTAAATATTCCAGTTTCAAATATGTTTAATCTCAAGTGCACTATAAAAGAATAAGGCAAAGTTATGTCATAACTTTGCCTTATGTGTTCATCTATTGTTGTATATCGTTTTAACTTTATTAGCCAGCTTTCAGCTCTAGACTCATTTTAGGACCAAACGGTTCATAATGCACGCTATCGACACCATGATCCAATGCCATCAAGCCATCAATCATACTGTCCATAAACATCATCGAGCCACAAACATAGATATCAGCAGGCTTAGGTAGATTGGCCAGCCATGCCTCATCAAGGATTTGCCCTTCGTCAAAATAGAAAATATGTTTTTCTACGTTTTCTGCTTTTTCTAACAGCTTATCAACTTGCTCATTAAAGGCATGATGCTGTTCATTTTGACAGGCATAAACCCAAGTGATAGGGCGCTTTGGATTGGCAGTCACTTGCGTCTCTAGCATGGCTAGAATAGGTGTCACCCCTACGCCCGCACTCATCAATACCAGTGGAATGTCGTTTTGTTTTACCAAGTCCTGATTTAACACAAAGTCACCAGCAGGCGCAGATAGTGAAATAGTATCACCAACGGTTAGGTTGTCATGTAAATGGTTAGAGACTAAACCGTTGTGCTCATTGCGGTTGTCGCGTCTTACCGCGAACTGAATACCTTTTTCGGTACTGGCTGAGTATAAAGAATAATGACGCAGTGCAGTATGGCTACTATCTTTTGGATCTGTTTTTACGGTGATATATTGACCAGCGGTTAAATTCAATTTGCTTAGATCAACTGAACTACCCTCTGCTGGAACGACGGTAAAAGCAGCAATATCAGTCGCGGCTTCATATTTTTCGGTAATGGTAAATGGCGCAAAACCTTGCCACATCTCTGCTTCATACATGCCGTGTTCTATCTGGATAAATACCGAGGCAATCTCGTCATATGCTTCAGTCCAAGCATCAATGATATCGTCGTTAGCAGCTTCGCCTAGCACTTCCTTTATCGCACCAATTAGATGGTGACCAACGATGGGATAGTGCTCAGGTAGGATTTGTAACGCTCTATGTTTGTGGCTAATCTGCGTGACTTGTGGCAATAAAGTCGCCAATTTATCCAAATGCTTAGCGGCTGCTAGTACCGTCGTCGCTAATGCGGTTTGTTGACGGCCCAATTTTTGATTGGTTTCGTTGAATATGTCCAACAATTCAGGATGCTCGTTGAACATGTTTTTATAAAATACGGTGGTAATTGCCGTTCCATGCTCCTCGAGTACGGGAACGGTTGATTTTACGATTTCTAATGTTTTTGGTGAAGCCATGTTATCTCTCTCAGTGGATTACTATAAGGATTAATTAAAAGGATTAAAAATGAAAGGTTTACACTAGCAACAATGACTGGGTTTAAACAGCTGTCGAACTCTCGTGGTCAAACACTGTAATCAAACTTTTTTAGCCCATCCAATCGGAATATCACTATAAGATTCATTTAGGATGAATGTTATCATATTTAACGGGGCATACCAATGCCCTATCGTTATAAATTTGATTTATTTAGACCAAAAAAGGCAGCGGCCATGAAAACATCGCCGCTGCCTTAACAGAACATTCAATCAGCTTGACTGATAAATTAGTTTGAATATAAATGCATCATTATAAAATTACCGCGCCATATAATTGGTCATCTCTTCCACACCGTGCAGCGTCATGGGATACATTTTATTATCGAATAAATTTTTAATCTCAATGATGGTTTGAGTATATTGCCAATAGGCAGGATTTTCAGGGTTGAGCCAAGCAACTTTATCAAAATGTGCTAATACCCTTTTTAACCAGACAATACCTGCTTCGTTATTCATATACTCCACACTGCCGCCGACCGTCATCAGCTCATAAGGCGACATCGAGGCATCGCCGACAAATATGACCCGATACTCGCGGCCATACTTATTAAGTAGCTCAAAGGTTGGCATCGGCGCGCTATGGCGACGGTCATTGTCTTTCCACACATAATCATACAGACAATTATGAAAGTAAAAGAACTCTAAGGTTTTAAATTCATTTTTAGCGGCAGAAAATAGCTTTTCTAACGCTTCGACATGGATATCCATACTACCGCCGACATCAAATAGCATCAGCACTTTGACACGGTTACGGCGCTCAGCCTGCATATGAATATCAAGCACACCTTTTTTAGCGGTGCGTTTAATGGTTTCATGAATATCAAGCTCATCAGCGCTACCTGTGCGTGCAAACTGACGAAGATTGCGCAATGCCATTTGAATTTGACGCGTACCAAGTTGACTGTCGTCATCGAGGTTGCGGTATTTACGCTGCTCCCAAACTTTGGCGGCGCTGCGTTTACGCGACTCACCGCCGACCCGTACACCTTCTGGATGATCGCCATAGGCCCCAAACGGTGACGTACCACCCGTACCGACCCACTTACTGCCGCCCTGATGACGCTCTTTTTGTTCTTTGAGGCGTTCTTCTAAGGCTTTCATCAACTCTTCAAGCGAGCCGTACTTTTTAAGCAATCGACGCTGCTCATCGGTCAGATTTTTGGGATCTAATTTTAAATCGAGCCACTCTTTAGGGACATCAGTCAGCTTGGATAATAATTCATCCATATCGAGACTGTCGACACCTTCAAAATAATCTGCCATGGCGCGGTCGAACTTATCAAAATGGCGCTCGTCTTTGACCATGCACAGTCGAATCAGCCGATACATGTCTTCGCGGCTGGCAAAGGTAGGCAGCTCTGGACTCTCAGGGTGTGGCTGCATCATCAGGCCTTGATCTAACGCGGCATTGAGGTCGAGCAACTCACGCGTACTGACGGGCACGCCGTAAGTACGCAAGGTGTAGAACAGTTTAATAAACATAGGGTACGCACCACTTATTGGCTAATATGGTTATAATTTGGGCGTTGGCATGGGTTGTTGTCAAAACATCACTAGAAATCTATACGCTTAACGACGCATCATATTGGCAAAACGCTGCAATAAACTGACATCCGCTTCGTTTTTAAGTAGCGCACCGTATAATGGCGGGATGGATTTTTCGCCGCGCAAGTTTTCTTCTAGCTCCGCTTGTGCCATATCATCAGCAAGCAATAACGTTAACCAATCGACCAACTCTGAGGTTGATGGCGGTTTTTTAAGCCCTTGAATATTACGCAATTTATAAAAGATATCGAGTGCATCATTGACCAGTTTTTCTTGGATATCAGGGAAATGCACCTCAATAATTTGGCGCATGGTTTCCTCTTCTGGGAAATCAATATAATGGAAAAAGCAACGACGCAAAAACGCATCTGGTAGCTCTTTTTCATTGTTCGAGGTGATAATCACTACAGGACGCTGCTCGGCGGTGATGGTCTCACCCGTCTCGTAGACATAAAAAGACATCTTATCAAGCTCGTGTAGTAAATCATTTGGGAACTCGATATCGGCTTTATCAATCTCATCAATCAATAGCACGCTACGCTCTTTACTGGTAAAGGCATCCCACAATTTACCCGGCTTGATATAATTGCCAATCTCATAGACCTTATCATCACCCAGTTGCGAATCACGCAGACGCGACACCGCATCATACTCATACAGACCCTGTTCCGCTTTGGTGGTCGATTTGACATGCCACGTAATCAGTGGCATGCCTAAACTTTCGGCGACTTCTTCTGCCAGTAACGTTTTGCCTGTACCTGGCTCACCTTTAATGAGTAACGGTTTTTGTAAGGTCATGGCAGCGTTGACTGCCAACTGCAAATCGTCAGTGGCAATATAGCTTTGCGTGCCGGTAAAAGTTTTTTTGGTTTTATCGGTCGTGGTGGTCGTCATAATTCAATCTCAATTATTGTTATACATTAGGGGTTTTAAGCGTGTAAAAGGTTCAGAAGCAGTCGATACAAGAAAAACAATCATTTAGGTTAGCACAGCGGCGCATATTGCCAAAATACTCATGCGTTCGCAATTACTCAGACCTAGGGTCTGCCATCAACGGGCGCACTGATAGATTCATAGTCAGTGAGAAGTAATATCGCTACATCACGTACTGCAGGTACCGTTTTTTCTTGCTTGCTGTGCCTACGCAGACAGAGGCTACAAAAAAACTATACCAGCAGTATCGT